>CANREH010000043.1 GCA_947629585.1 uncultured Lachnospiraceae bacterium
CCCCGTTTTCCGGCGCCTCCGGAGAGCCGGCGGTTCTGCTGATGAGGACCCTGCACATTTCTCCTTCGGCAGCTTCACCCAGCGCAATTCCAAGAGCAAAATCGCCTGACGCTGCCTTGACAGCTTTCCCGCCCAAGCCCGCCACGACGCAGCTTCCCTTCTCAATATAACCGCCGGCAACAACATAGCCGATATCCTTAATCTGGATGTCAACATCATCACCTGCAGCCACTTTTCCGGATTCGTTCCCGGAAATATCATTCACGCCAGCCTCAATGATTGCAATGCCCACCGGAACAGCTGTGCCGTCAGTTGCCAAAATTATATTGCCGCTCCCGTCATAGGTCACAATGCGGTTTCTCACATCCTCAATGTCTGCCCCGGCCTGCTCCACAATTGTTACGCTCTGATTAATCTGGACCCCGTTGAAATTTCTCTTTGCCATGTTCTTAAATCCTCCTTACTTAAAATCCTGCCTGTTCCTCATACTCGCTTATAAGCTCAGGGTTGTTTTCCCAAGCCTTAGCAACCGCTGCCGTGTAATCAAGAGACGCATCTTTCTCCATATAGCCTTTAGCGATGGCGGCAACCTTCTGTTCTGCCTCATTTCCAGCTGCTGCACCGTGGCCGGATTTGCCAATCTCGCTGAATGCGCCGGATTTCTCCACTACATCCACTGCCTGGTCGAGTACGGCAACCATATCCGTATACGCCGTGCCGCCTGCCGCGCGGAGGCTCTTGAACAACGGCACAAGCTCCTCTTTCTTCTTGCCAATGATGGCATATTTTTCAGCAATCTGGTTCAGCTCCCTTTCCTCAGCATCCTCCTTGAATTTCTTCAAAGCCTCCAGCTCTGCCTGTACCGCCGGGTGCAGCCCCTTGTAGATGCCATCCCCGCCGCTGTCCTGCTCTGTATGCGTCTCATCCTCCTGCTGTGTCCTGGATTTCACCGTGGGTTCTGTCACTGTTGGCTCTGCTGGTGTATTCTCACCACCCGCTGTTCCTTCCTCTGTCCCATAACGCTTTTCGATACTATCCAAAAAAGCCCTCTCAGCGTCAGTTAACCTGCTCTTGTCAATTCTCATTTCTTCTTCGTCTCCTTTCGGGTTATTGTTGCTTGATTCCTCTTGGCCGGGTTCGTTATCTTCCTTGCTTTCCTCCGGCTCTCCGGTTTCTTCGCCAGCTTTCCGAATTTCAGCCTGCAGTTTTTCGACCGCCGACTTCATAATCTCCAGGTCTGTCTCCGTAACCTCTTTCTTTTTGGCAATGCCGGCAGCCTTTCCACTGGACCAGCTTTCAATTGATTCCTGCGTTACCGTGATAAATTCATCAAGGCTCTCTTTCATTGCCGCTGCTGCACTGGCGCTGTCCATCTCGTTATCGTTCAGGATAGAGCATAAAGAAGCATCCAGCGCATAGCACATTTCCCAGATTTCATCCGTGATCTTCCGGTTCTTTATTTCGTTCATCTGTTCGCCGAAGCTTACGGAATCTCCTTTCTGAATCTCGTCCACTGTGCTGTCAATTTCGTCCTGGCTTATCCCGGCCGCTTTCCCTACAAAGGAAAGCATCCTGTGGATCACGCCGAGGCCCTTACTGCTGCCGTCTCTGCTCTTAATCACTCCAATGTGCGCATCCGGATTAGCACCCTCATCCACAAAATCAACTTTCTTGATTTTGAGATTTTTCAGTTTCGTTGCCACTGCATTCCTTCCTTTCCGTGGATTTTTATAAAACAAAAAGACGTCCTTTCAGACGTCCTTTTGGATTATCATAATTTGTCATTCTTCCACTTTCACCCTCTCCGCCTCTCCCTCAATGCTGAACATACTGTATGTCCCATCTTTAACCTTTTCCCATACATCATCATCCAGCACTTTAAAACCAATCCACCATCCAACCGGAACGGTTCCTGCGGGAATACCCATTGCCTGCGTTTTTTCTTCCGTAAAGACCACGCTTTCAATCAGAACGGCAACGCCGCCCCTCTCGTGCATCTCCCCGCCGTCCCTGTACAGCCTGACATATTCATACGCTGCGTTTTCCAGTTCCTCCGGTTCAATAATATCTCCCTGCCAGTCCTCAATCAGCTCCCCGTCAGCCCCCATAGACACATTCGCCCAGCCAAAGACAAGCCTCTTGCCATCATCAGATTTGGCGATCTTAAACTTTCCCTTCACGACATTATCCCCGGCTCTTTTTTTGATAATATCTGAAAATTTTCTCATTCCATCACTTCCTCAATGTATTCAACTGCGCATGCACATCTTGGATGGGCAGGCGGCAGCATATGATGTCCGGGGAACAGCGCCCTGCCTCCGAAATTAAATTCCGCATCCATGTCAATCTCCATACCCTCCAGCGCTGAGCAGACAGCGCATACGGCATCATCCCCCGATGTACTCCACCGCTTTTTCATCATGCCTAAATACCCCTGCTCCTGTGCCTGCCTCACGCCATAATCTGCGCCACGGTTATAGGCAAAGGCGCTTTCCGTCTGTGCAATGGTAAATGCCCTCTGCCTGTGCTGTTTTTCCGCATATTTTAGCGCAGCCTCCCTTGCCTTTTTCCGTATGCTCTCCATTTTCATTCTCGGATGTTCCTTTTTGAGATTCGCAATGATACTGTCATAATATCTGGCATTCGCCGCTGCCTGCCCCTCTGTAAGTCCAATGCAGGGGCGTATCATCCTTGCCAGTTCGTCAACAGTATGCCCGTCGCGCATTTTCTTTGTAAGAAGCGCCGCGATTGCGTCCTTTTGTTCTCTGGTGCAGACTGTGACAAAATCAGCGCCCCGCTCCCTGATCCATTCCATGATGCCGGGCGTCTGCGTGTTAAACTCAAATACTATATTGTCAAGAACCGGCTGGCCTGCCGGGCCAGCTGCAAGCGCCATCGTCCATAAGTTCTTCAATCTGCCGGCTGCCAATATGGAATAATCCTGCCGCCATTCCTCAATCATCTTATCTGACAGTGTTCCATCAAGCACCGCCTGCCGTAATTCCTGGTATGTAATGGCGTCCTGCTGGTCTTTCCAGAAACTGCACAGGATTTCAACCGGTCCGCCGCATTCCGTTTTTAAGTATTCTTCAAGCCGTCGTAGGACTTCTTGACTGTTCCCGCTCTTTGCCTTTCGCAGCCTCTTTGGCTGCATAATTCGGAACGACATTGCCTGCACCCCTTCCTAACCTCTTTTTCGCCGCCTCTGCTTTTTTATCATTTAGGATTTCCTCAGCAGTTCCACTACTGCCATCTTCCGGCTCCCTGCCTGCAGCTGTTTCCGGCTCCGGCGGCTCGTTCTGCTCCTGCAGGTCTTTTCTTCTCCCGTCAACATTTCTGGTATCTGATGTCCTTTCCGGCAAATGTCCAACCTGCCTGATATAATCCTCTAACCCATCATCCGGCACCAGCAGACCAATTCCGGTCATATCTTTAAGGAATGCGGCTACTTTCGTAATGTCCATATCCTCAATATCGCCATGTGTCATTTTCGGGTATTCCGTGATTCCGGCAAAATGCCCTCCGTTAATGTCAATCAACGGCGGTATGCCCTGGCTGTTGAACGTCTCGCAGATAATGTCCAAAAACGCTCCGATTGCAACTGCAAAAAGCTCCGTCTTGTCAGAACTCAGCGCCCATGATCCAGTCTCAGAATGCCCCAGGAAAATAAAATCCGCCAGCACCGTCATAGCAATTCGGGTGTCGTAGCGGTTTATGATCGCATTCGTGTCAAACTGTCTTGCGCCTCCAGAACTTAAAAGTTCCAGTGTATATCCTGCTGGGAGAACAACCCCCTCCATTTCATCCCTCCGGATGCTGCGTACCATTTCCTCCATGCCTGTCCTTATTCTGGCATTCATCTCAATAGTGTCATCCCACAAATCAAGTCCCTCCGGTCCATGCATAACCGGCAGTCCTGCCAAATCCCTCTCAATGCCTATTCCCTCGATCTCCTGGATTCTGCGCTTAAAATACCAGGAACGATAAGCGTTTCTCAGTATACTCCTGCCTTCCGGATTGTTCTTCCGGCTTTTTGTCCGAAACAGCATAGCCTTACTCACCGGTATCGTGAACAATCCAAAGTCCGGCGGCGGCATTTGTGTCATCCCAAGAAGATTGTCCTCGTTGTCATACTCCCACTCATACAACGTCTCCTGCGCCCTGATTGGGAGCTTCTGCCATCCGATCAGCCCGTCATTGTATTTACTTTTTGTCTTCGGATTCTTCGTGTTACCCATGCGCCGCTTATACACAATTTCATGGAAGCTCCATCCATATGTCAGGAAGGACAGGATTTCCGAAATGATATCTGTCCATGTATCCTGCATATCGTGCATACAGCTCTCTACAAACTCTGCAGCCTCTTTGTCCTTTGCCGTATCCCCGCCAGGCGCTACATTCCAGTCACACTGTCTGACCAGCATTTCTATCGCAAAAAGGATAGCGCCCACCACATCGTCATTCTCCGACATTTCCCGGTAGACCTCTATCCCTTTCCTGCCTCTTAATTCGTGAAGAAATTCTTCGTAAACCACTCCGCCATATCGTCGCTGCCCTATACGTCCGATTTCTTTGTTTGTCATTTATCTTCGCCCCCAGTAGCTCGACTTATTAAGACCATTAACAGCGCTATTGCTCGGTGCGCTTCCTGTGTACCTCCTGATCTTTCCTGTATAGACAGACAATGCCATTGCATCGCCTCTGTCCGGAGAAGGAACGCCTCTTTTTTTCATTTCCTTCTTGCTTTCCAATTCGATTTTTCCATTTGAAGCCATAAAATATTTCCTTGATGACAGCTGTGCAATGCTCTCTGAATCATCCGGTATTTGCACATCCCTGTTTCTTAAAAGATCGCGAAGGACAGCCCACATATGAGTTGTCAGATTATTATAATGCTCTGCAGCTTCCTTCCCGTCCTTAGTGTCAGTTTCGATCCGCTCCGCAGCATTGATTGGTATTACGAAAAGCCTGTTCAGCGCCTGCTCTCTTTTTACTTCTTTCAAGCGGTCTGTCACCCCTCCGCCCAAGCCGGTATCATCAATGTTTGCGTATATCCTGCCTCTATATTCCGGGAACTCGTTGAGCGTTCTCTTATATAATGCGACTATATCACCAGCGGTTCGCATTAAATCCTGTCCTCGTCTGCTTTTAGCCATTTCAATTTTCCCTTTTACGTTCCTGCATATAACCGTTTCATCATCTCCGAATCTTGCAACGTCAACACCGAATATAATGTATGGCCCAATGTTTTCTTCTGGCAGCTCATATACCCTTTCGCTGCATTTCTCTAAGTCTTCCAATGATATAAAAACGTCATTTTCCTGCTCCGGAAATTCCCCGAATACTCTGACAAGAACCACATTGCTATTTCTCCCATACTTCCGTATGAGGGATTCAATATTCTGCTTATTCGTCCTTGGGCTGTCTGCGGAAGAAACAGTGCGGCATTCATACATATCCCTGTCTGCATGAAAGGCATCATAAAATGTGCCGGATGTCCTTGTCGGATTCCCGCACATCAAAAGTTTATTATTTTCACCAGACAATGTGCCAAGCACCGCCTCCATAATCGGATCGGCGACACCGGAAGCCTCATCAACAATGAACAGCATATTATCCTCATGGAATCCCTGCATATTCTCTGGCTTTGTAGCCGTCCTCGCTACCGCAAACCAACGCTTTTCGTTCCCAACCATGTAGATGTATGTCTTTGTCCATTTAAGGATTTGTGAAAGCAGAGGAGACCTGCTCATCCATTTACTTACTTCAGACCACAGCACATCATGGAGCTGCTGCTTTGTTGGAGCAGTAGCGACCACTCTTGGATATGGAAAGCAGCACAGGAACCACAGCAGCGCAACCGCCTCCATGCTTGTTTTTCCAACGCCTTGTCCTGATTTAACTGCCACTTTCGGATTCCCTGCCAGATCCATTAACGCATCCCTTTGCCATTCATCCGGTTCAAAGCTCAATACTTCTCTCGCAAATATAACCGGGCTTTTTCTATACACAGGAATTCTCTTTCTGAAAAACTGTTTCCTTAATGCCCGTGAATTCTTATTCATCATCCATTTTTAATACCCCTTCCATCCAATCATCTACCGCCTCATTTCCAACATTCTCATTCTCAATCTTCGCCTTTTCAAGCCTGTGCTTTGACAAGGTTTCAATTGCCTTTGTCTTTTTCCCTTGTATTGTAGAGAGTTCCTGTTCCAGCCTGGCTATAACCATATCCTTATTCATGGTATGGGTCTGAATGCTGTAGGACTTACCCGGGAGAGCATCCCCTTTATCAACCTTTATCTTCTGGCGCCTGTTATATTCCGCCTCTTCCTCGCTATCATTGAATGCCCGTTTATTTTCAAGCCGGGTAACATCAGCAATCGCAACATCCCCTTTTGTTTCCCGGTATTTATTGATTGCCCTTAATATTCTGCGCTCACGAATAGAAAAAAGCTGTATCTGTTCCAACAGCAGCGCTTCTTCATCTTCTGGAACTGTATCAACAAGTTTCTGCTCGTCTTCATCCAAAGCATCCATAAACGTCGGAATATAGCCGCCATGCTTGACAGGCTTTTTAGGAGACGGATTCCCGCTGGCGCCCTTGGCATTCTGATTTCCCGGTTGACCGCCGCGCTTTTTCTTTTGCAACGTTGCGTTTTTCTTTCCTTCTTTTTTCGCAACGCTGCATTTGTTTTTTTTTGACTTGTTTCCCCATCCGTATCTGTTCTTCCAGCTGCGGACAGTCCCATCAGAAACCCCCAGCTTTTTGGCAATTTCTACCATCGCCATTCCTTCACAGAACAGTTTCTCGGCTTCAGCTGCTTTTTCACTTGGCGCCCTCGGCATATCACCACCTCTCCTCTGTTCGTTTTGTTTCGTGGAAACACAACAAAGGGAGCATACGCTCCCCATGTGCTGCTCACGAATATTATTCGTTAAAATATTAAATCTTCGTTATAAATTCCGCTTTCGAATATCCCTGTTCTGGTTTTGCCATCATTTTCAAAAAATCCTCTTTAGAAAACTCTGAAAGCCGGAATATTTCCTCCGGGCGCATTCCAAGCTGTTTCCCGATTTCCCCTACAGATTTTCCTTCGTCTATAAGCTCTTTTACAATAGCTTTCATGGGGCCGAGCAAATGCGTGCCGCGGGCCCTGTTATGGGTAACGGTGCCGTATATGTTTCCTGCTCTGTCTTTATGCTCCACAACAACAATCGGAACTTTGCCGTCAAGCATGGATTTTAACGGCTCCGCTCCTGCAACGGTCCATCTATGGAAACCATCAATAATAGTGAAATCCGGCCTTACTACGATAGGAAGCGTCCATCCGTTCGCTAATATGGACTGCTTCAGCAGTTCCAAGTTCTGCTTTGATACTTTGTTTGGGTTATAGTCATTCGGCTTTACCATATCCCTGTCTATCCATCGAAGGCTGTCAAGGGGGCTTGCCATTTTACCGTCCATTTTGTTCCGCCTCCTTTTTCTTGGCCTCCGTGATGTATCTGCCATATATCCTTTGATATAATGCCCTGAGCGTGCGCATTTTTGGATCTCCGGAAATAATGCCTTCATAAACCATCTTATAATCCTTCTCATCTGCGAATGCAGATATGCGGATAAAAAAACTTCTGTATTTTTCCGCAACATACCGTTTCCGTTCTGTTCCAAAATTCCCGTCCATGTCAGAGAATAATGCAAGAAGCTCCGCTTTATAGTCTTTCTCTGCAGCCTGCTCATTCTGTTTCCTTGCGGCAGTGCTTCTTCCAAACATCTCACTGTCCCAATACAGGGCAGCAAGATACGCATTCGGTTCACGCCTTACAACCCGTTCCATGAGATCCGGATAATATTCATTCATATTCACCAGGCTTCTTGCTGTATCAATAGAGAAAAATTGCGACACCCGCAGATTCCTCCTGCTTGTCCCTGACTGCCACAGGAACAAATAAATCTCCGGTATGTCCACGCTCTCCTGAAAGAGATACAGCCATACATCATGATCTTTCCAATCATAGATTGGGAAAATCTGGCGCCTGTTTGTAATCCTGCTTCCGGCACGTCCCATATTTGCAATATAACTTAACCTCTGTACAGATTCCGCAGTTCTTACCCCGGTTATCGTTATCCCACCTGCAAATGCTCTTGGCAGGAAATCCTGATAGGTATCTATTCTTGGCCTTAACAAAGAATGTGACCGTATGGAAAAAGAAGGCGGCTGTCTTACCCAGACGTCTTTTTTATCCCTGTCCCAGCAGATAAAAGTCTCATCGTTTGTCAGTTCATTAAAACAGTTGTAATGTTTTACTTCCAGGCAGAACCAGTCAAACTTTGCGCCGACTAAGAGGAATCTTTTCCGCCATTCCCGCACTTTTTCTTCTATGCATGGGAATATGGCTTCTTCATCAATAAACTGCACTGTCAGCTGCGCTGGATTGATTTCCCCGGCTTGTATCATGTTTATAATGAGCTGTGCAATACATAAACTGTCTTTCCCACCGCTGAAAGACAGATACACAGGCATTCCATTTTTAAACACATTCCTAATCCTGATTTTTGCGGCTTCCACCACATCAATGCTCGCCCGGCATCTTTTTATAGCCATATTTTTTCCCCGCATTTTGGGCATATGATGAATTTTCTGATTTCGGCGGCTTCATCATTTTCCTGAACTTCCATAACAGGCAGGCTTTCTTTCTTACTGCTGTCTGGCTCTTGCTGCGGATGCCCCTCTGCATTTTGGACAGGCTCTTGTGTCCTTTCCGCGCTTTTCCTTATCTTTTGTATTTCTTCCTCGTCCAATGTTCCATACTCGGCAATTTTCTCTGTGACATTCTCCGCATCCGACACCATCTGTTTTAAAATTTCCTCATCAAATCCGGGAATATCGAAATCCCCCTGCAGGTCTTCCAAAAAGCTGTCAAGGACTTCCAGATTCTCAATTCCCAGATTGAAAATCTTATTGTCGGCAATCATCAGTTTCTTTTTCTGGTTTTCCGTAAGATTGTCATACCGGTAAACATCTGCGGTTTCCTTCCCCATTCTGACAAGGGTATCATATAAGCCGTTCCCAGCCAAGATGACATTATTTTCATCAACAACAATAGGGCGTATCTGCCCAAACATCGTCACGCTGCGCTGGAACTCTTTGATCTGCCGTTCAGTATGTATCCTGACATTTTTCTCTGGCTTCACAAGATCAGCCAGTTTCATTGTGGTTATTTCCATGTTCGCATCCTCCTGATATGATTTTGAAGGAGCTGTGCGACATATGATTTTTATGCTATCTGCAAATAGCAAAAAGACAGCAGACGCCGACATTTGCCGGCAGGCGCTGTCAACGGCAAACATTTTATTTTTGCTGCATTTCTTCCAGAAATTCCTTTGCGCTCTGGAAATAATCAGCCGCTTCGGTTACGATGGAACTGTCTATCTCATAAACTTCCGCCCATGCGTTCCCTGTGCTTCCGGTCCACTGCCTTGCCGGCCATGCATGGGTGCCGCAGAGATATCCATTTTTCCATTCATAAATCGGCGGCATTTCCATATTGTGATAATGGATATATGCCAATAACTGCTCATGCGTCCATTCAGAAAGCGGGCTGTATCTCGTCACCCCCTGTCTGTCGGTATAAATATTGTCTTCCCTGCCGACATAGTTCCCGTCAGCCCTCCGCCTTCCAAGAAGCAGCATATCCAACTGGTTCTCCTTGTAATATTTCGCCTGCCCCCTGTGCTGCACAATATGAAACCATTGGGCCGCATATTTGCTGTCCTGTGGAAAAAGCATCTGCGGATGGGCGGCCAGCCATTTCATATCCTGCCCCGTGTTGATTACGGTCAATTCCGGAGGCTCATGAGTATCCACCCATTCTGTAAACGCTTTATACTCCAAATTGCAGATAACGAGCACGCAGGGAATTACCCCTGCCATACGGCAGATTTCCCCAAGAACCAGGGAATCTTTCCCGCCGCTCCATGCATAGGCGGCTTTCTTCCCTTTGGTTTTCTTTTTTATTTCTTTCACGGTCTTATCCACGAGCTGATCCAGCTCCTTCCGGCTGACCGTCTGCTCGATCTTTCCCAAAGCTTCTATCCAGTCAGAGTTTTTAATCCTCTGCTTTCTTCCAAGTGTATCACCCATGATCCATGCCTCCTGTCCTGCTTACCGCCAGGGCAACCGCCCCGGAGAGAATCACTGTCAAAAGGCTTCCGGCTGTCTTGTATGCCGCAATGCCTTCTATGTTCCCATATCCAAATACCGGCAGGCCGATTAGCAGGGCGGAAATGATCCCTGCCACCACTCCCTGCGGTTTCAGCCTTACTCCTCCCAGCGTGAATGCTGTCGGCAGCAATGTAGCGGCCCTCAGTGTCCCGTACATCAGGAATAAGTGCGTTACCGTCAGACCAGGGATATTCGCCACCCCGATTCCAACAGCCAATAATAAAATCATGGCAAGCTTTGTTTTTCCCATTGTTTTTTTCTTAAAAATGTCTGTTGTGAGGGACGATACTGCACATAAATTACTGTCAATGGTAGACAAAAGCCCTGAAACTGCCATGAACAGGAACGGTATTGCCGCCCATGCCGGCAGCAGTATGTTTATCAGCTCAAAGTTTACTGTCCCGGTATCTGCAGCGGCATACCCCATTCCTGCGCCGACAAATCCCAATATCCCCATGGACAGCGGAACGACGCCAAACAGCAGCGCGCCGCTAAAGAATGCCCTGCCAATCCTGTCTTTTTTTACGCAGAAAGCCCGCTGCCAAAAACATTGATCTCCAAAAGGGCCGGATAAAAGCCCGATCGTGGTCGGCAGACCGAATCCAAGGAATATCTCCAGCCCTCTCTCCGAGAAAAGAGATCCGGCATCCCCGGCAGCTCCTCCAAAACCTGCCGCCAGTGTTTCCATGCCTCCTCCGTTTTTTATGCCAAAAACCGCAAAACAGACGCTTACGGCCAGCATAAATATCATCTGTATGGCATCCGTCAGTATTGAGGCTTTTATCCCTGAAAACTGAGAATAGGAATATGCAATCACTGCCATAATCACAGTCATAACGGCAAAAGGCACCCCTGACAGCATACTTAAAATCCTGCTTCCTGCCAAAAGCTGTACCCCGGTTGATAATGCCGACAACGCGCCAAGTTGAAACAAATACATATTTCTTACCGGCTTGGAATCATATTTTTTATACATATACCCGGACAGCGTAATTCCTTCCGGCATTTCTTCCCTTATCCTTTTTGCAAAAGGAATAAACAAAATCAGGCAAAGCACATTCGGCACCAGAAACCAGAAAAGCCCTGCAAAGCCTTTCGTATAAGCATTCTCTGTGGATGTGAATAATGCCGGCGCCCATATCCATGTCGCTGCAATGCTTAATGCTGACACAAGCCAGCCTGTATTTCTACTCCCGACACAGAATTTTTCAATGTTATATTCCCTTTTTGTAAAAATCGTGGTTGATAATAACATAATTGCCGTATACCCAGCCAATACTATCAGCGTATAATTCATCTTTTCCTCCAATCTGTTTTTTCTTGAAGGAGTTTATGCGTTTCATGTCCATTTTCAATCACCTCTTTCCTGAAAAATTTGCACAAAAAAAGGAAGCCCGTTGGCATAGGCTTCCCTGTTAAACATATGATAAAATTTTACGGATACCAGTTTAGCACTTCTATAATGTAATGTCAATGTAGTTTTTTTGTAAATGGAGGGTTTAATGTACGTTCAACCCATCCACCCCAAAAATCAAAGCTGACAGTGTTTTCATTGCAATTTTCAGATCCAGGTATACATTTTCTTTCGACATATTATATTTTCTGGTTAGCCCTCTTACATTAATAGGACGCTCCGCTATATACCTGTCCCAAAGCACATGATACCGCCTCTTATTTACCTCTCCATTTTTATCGCAATAACTTTCGTACAGTCCCAGCATTGTTTCTATGTGCGCTACAATAATTGCTGTCCTGCTGGCGCTTCTTTTTATGCTGTCAACAATCACCTCATTATCGTATATTGACATCATGGATTCCAAGATATCCGCTGCGGATTCCTCCATCTGTGTTCTCCCGAAAACAGAATTTTCCGCGTGTTGTTTTAACATACGGTAGTTGCGCAAAAGCAGCTTTGTATTTCTAAGACGTTTATCCGTTTTATCTTTATATTCGTTTTCTTTTGCTTTTTTGAATGCCCTAATGCCTGCCTCTGCTCCAATTTGAGCAGCCTTTTCATAAACGGCAGTAAATTGTTCCTGCGTCATTGTTATTGTGTTCACGCTTTCATCCTCCTTTTTATTCCCAAAATCAAAAAATTATGGTATAATAAATTGTCTGTTGGGAGGGTTGCGAAAGCGCCCTCTTTTTTCTTAAACTATTAATTTTCTTTTTCTTTTAATTTCATGCTAATAACCGGTATCAGCATCCTTGCAGACATTTTCATATAGATTGCTGTCGGCGCATCCACAATCTTATTCAGCATATCCATATACACATCCTCCGCAGACAGCTCCTTTCCGTACTCGTCCATCCGATCCTTGTACTCCACGATTATGCTGGATTTCATGCATTCCTCAGATATCTCGTGAATAAGCCGCTCCGCCTCATCCGTAAAGACAACAGAATTGCTTTGCCCAACAATATCCATGTCCAGAAGTTTTTCAATCATTCCATCAATATCGCACATAACTTCATTCCTCCTTCAAAGTGACATCTATTCCGTTCATGCCTTTCTGCAGATAGATATATTTTTCTTCTCCTTCTGCTTCCAGCTGGTTCTTGTGTGTCAGCAGGATAGCCATTCCGGCATACGCATTTCGGACAAAACCATATTTTACCGCCAAATCCATAACTTCTTTCCAATGGCTGTCCATTTCTTCAATTTTTTTCATGTCAAGCATGACCGTACCTCCTCTCAACCTGCCCATAAACACCCTTTCCATTCGTTTTATGTCCAGCATTTTTTCTATATCCCATTTCTTTTCTTTCTCCTTCTGTTTTTTCTTCTTGCCTTATTTGTAGCCATCTTGAGATCTGCAATCAAATTAGCTGTTTCTGCACTTTCTATATCATGCCCTTTAATTCCCCAACGATTTTTAACTGCGTTCTGTGCTCGTGTCGTAAGGATTAGATTTTCAATATGCCAGTTCAACGTATCCCCATCTGCAAAACAGACTATACACCCTTGCGGGACTTCCCCATTGTGTTCTTCCCATTCGATTATGTGCTTCATGCGCCACACATTAGGCTGCGCTATCTTCTGCCAATAGTATTTATTCTCATTCTTATGCTTATGGCCATATCTTATCCGCAGCTCACCGACAGGCGCACCGCCATTATGCGGTATCTGTCCTTTCTTGAACTGCGTCTTTTGGGACGCTTCCTGTCCTCTACGGCTCATAAATTCATCCCATGTCTTGCCTTTGTTTGGCGGTTCTTGCCCTGGCTGAAACCTTCCTGTCCGTCCAGTATTTAAATGGTGGTTGCTAATATAGGAATTAACCTGTCTAATGGAAATTTCCCAGCCGAATTTTTTTGTAAAGGCCTTTTGGATTTCCCTATAACTATGTCCTGGCACATAATCTTCCATAAATTCCTGTTCCTCTAACGTATACCGGTGTCCATGCATCAGTTCCAATCCTCCAACCTCTTAATTCTTTCTTGCAAATTCCATACAGTTCCATGCAGTGTCTTATTTTTCTCTATCAGTCATTTACCTGTGAGTCCTATCATGGGAAGTTCAACCTTGTCACCTTGTCCGTACTCGTCAAGATACTTCTTTGCCTGTAATGCAAGAGTGCCATTATCAATTATCGTTTTGGCTACTTTTTGTAATGCGTCACTGCGTTTAATCTCCTCATCTAATTCCTCTGCAGACAAATCTTCATTTGTTAATCGATCCAGCTCTTGAAATAGATATTCATTCAAATCATTTAGTGTTGTCCTTGTTTTCATTGCTCTTACCTCCATCTCTAATTACCTTTATATGTTTTCTGTTTCTGGCAGCTCCATAATCTGATAAGCAAAATCTGTCACAGTACTTTTTTGATTCTACTTTGTGTTGACTATCTCCTGTAAATTCACGACACTCATCGCAATTAAAACAAGATTCCATCACCTCATTCGGCAGCACTTTATTCCACAATTCTTCTGCATTATTTACGCAATACTGACATACGCAATTGACACATCTTGTTACTGGATTATCAACTATGTATAGGAGCTGCTTTTCTGCTGGTTGTTCTTCTGGTTTTCCTATAAAATCAAATAAATCCTTTTGTCCTTTCAAAGCAATCAACCCTCTAATTATGTGTAGCTTTAAAGTTTTCCATTGCCCACCTATTCCCCGTTGCTGCCACCGCAATCCGTGTACGCTCCTGCGGTGTTAGAATGCCCTGTGGCAAACTATCCAGAGCCTCCATAGTTCCGCACTCGTCACAGATCATGGTTTTGTTATCTGCTCTCGATAATGCCAAAAGCCTTTTAAAACTCCTGCCGCATTTAGGACATTTTTTCATTTCAACTGCTCCTCCTTTTCAATTCCACTCTATATCTCAAGTTCCATTTGTCTTGCCGGCGGTTCGTAATTCATCCAGATAATTTCCCTCTTTTTGGAGCATACCTGTGAATATGCGACGGTTTCATATTTGTTCCATCCTGCCAGCATATTGTTATAAAGATCTGTTTCATAGCCGCTGATAATCACAGGCCCTTTATGTCTTAACAAAAGTGTCAGCAATTCTTCATGATCCGCCTCATCCATTTCACATCTATACTGTTTCCCATGCCGGGTATTAAGCATATATGGAGGATCGCAGTATATCAGCACATTCTCAAAATTAAATCTTGGAATTAGCTCTGCTGCAGGCCGGTTTTCTATCTGCACTCCCCTGAGCCTTTCGGCTGCCGCCATAATCTTTTCCGGCAGATTGCACCAATCCTGTGATGCATAAGAGCGTTCCCTTCCCTGCACATCATTTTTCCATCCTACTTTTTCTCCATTTGTCCGGAATCCATGTCCCATATTAAGGCGTATATAAAAATTAAGCGCTCTTTCAAACGGATCTTCTGGATTTTCCAGGAATGCCTTCTCATATACATCACGGGCATATGGTGTTAAGTAAATGCTTCTGGCCAGCCTTTCCGGATCTGAGCGGATACACCCAAACAAATTCACGACATTCCCATCTAAATCATTGATGGTTTCAATATGCGACCTCGGTTTATTAAAAAGCACTGCGCCGCTGCCAAAAAACGGCTCTAAATAACTGTGATGTTCAGGGAAGAAACTTGTTATCCATTTTGCCATCGACCATTTGCTTCCCGGATATTTCATGATAGCTTTCATACTCCCCCTTCCGGCGGCCACAGGCCGCCTTATTAGTTTTGTGAGATATAAATTTCTGCCAGATACAGATAATGCCTAAATAACTACAGGAAGCACAATAGCTTTAAAATTTCCATCCCCGGCTTCCATTATCATAGGATTTTTTTGATCTGCCACCCGGATATGGATGGTTTCATCTGTAAACGCCTTCAGCGTTTCAATTAGCAGGTTTACATTAAAGCCCATCATTAAATCCTTTGAAATCTTTTCCTGTAAAATAATGGTTTCCTGATAATCCGCCCGGCTGTCTTTTGCGGTGATGTCAAAATTGTCCTCTTTAATATCAAAGCGGACAGGCACCTTTTCTTCTATACATGTCCTCACTCTTGTTATGGCGTCCAGCAGCTCCATCCTTGCCATTGTTATATGAAACGGCATTTCCCTGAACATACTCTTGTAATTGTAATATGCTCCCTCAATAAGCCTTGTGTGGATCTCATAGTTATCAGTTGCAAAAACTGCTTCTGAATCGTTGTATTTAATGGACAGTTCCCCTTCTAATTCCAGCGCCTGCAGCTTTTCCACCGCATTTCTTGGGATTAACAGTTCAAATTTCCCGCTATATTCAATCTTGTCCCATGCCAGCATATGCCCGTCAAGCCCTGCAAAATTCAGATATTCCCCGGTTGCCTGCAGGCACATAGCCGCCATGATTGGATTCGCAGCATTTTTTGCAACCGCATAGGAAACCTTTTTAACGGATTCCAGAAATCTTTTGCTTTCAATGGCAGCGTTTCCGCACCCGTCCAGCTCTTTGATGGCAGGAAACAATTCCGGCTCCATAGTCTGATATGTATTCCTGACTTTTTGAGCTTTTATAACAATGGTATTGTCCCTTCCCTTTTTGATTTCCACTTCCCCATCCGGAAGGTTGTTAATAAGGTCAAACGCTTTTTCCGGAATAAGAAATGTTTCCTTCCCTATGCCCTCTATTTTCGCCTTGACGGTTACTTCCATGTTGCTGGCTATAAAATACCCGTCTTTCACTAAAACTCCCTGCAAAACCGGCATAGTTGTCTTTTTTGGCACTATGCTTTTAAGCTTGTTAATCTTTTTTGTCAATTCTGATTTTGGAATCTTCATTGATTTCCACTCCTTCCAATAACAGCACCATACAGTTTCGATCAGGCACCCTGTACGCCTCCAGCTCTGTGCATGACATATATTTATGCCCGAACCGTTCTTTCATCTGCTTCCAGACAGACCACGGGACACGGTAAAAATCTTTCAGCTTCAGGGAGATTACCACATAGCATTTCGCTTTCATGGTTTCATATCTGTCCAGTATTTCTTCCTGCGTTTTCGTGATGGCGCTCTGCATGATCCTGTCACTGTCTGTATGTTTAGCGTCAAAAATAATGCAGCTTCCATCACACAGGGAGCCTTTGAAATCCGGCTGCGCCTGTTTCGTGTAGCAGGCGACGAACTGTCCTGTTCCCCGCTTCCCATACGGACTGATTGGCTTCATTGGCTCCGGTGTCTTTTCTATGCAGGCATACCCTAATTTCCAATAATACTCGCAGGATACGGAAATCCATTTTTCAAACAGCTCCCCTGCGGCCCTGTTCCGCATCCCCGTGAGCCTTTTTTGTAAATCAGCCATTTTCTGCCCCCAGCCTCTTTTCCAGTATCAGGCGGATTTTGCACAGCTTTGCCTCCCCGATTCCTTTCACCGCCCCAATTTCCTTTATGACAGAATTGACGTCTGTTTTTGGCGCTTTTTTCCTTCCCTGGTGAAAGCCCTCACTCCTGGCTTTCTCTACCCTGTCATCAACATAATGCACTAACTGCTCATCCGTCATTTTCCGCATCTTCACAGCTTTTTCATGGATGATATTTTCACTTTCTGTCCTCCTGCATCTTCTCTTTTTTGCCATAGCTTCTTCCCTTTCTATTTTTTGAAATGCCTTTCCGGCAGTATGATCAAGGTATCCCTCTCCGTTTCTGTGCATATTACTCATCCGCACCACCTTCCCCGTTTTCTCCTGCCTCAAGCACTCTTGCAGCCCACATATCAGCCCAATGAATCACAAGGCTTAACGGCGTTTCCCTTCCTGAATATGCGTATCTTAAATTGCTGTACATCCCGTTATGGTTAAGGATTGCAAAGCTTTCTTCCTCCGTCAGCTCAATGAACTGGGATGCGATCTGGATGCTGCGGATTTCATGATCGACATAAAGCAGATCCGGGTTGGTAATGTAAGGCTTTTTTTCCGACTGGTACGGCTTCGGATCTGGGTTCGCTTTTGTCACCCTGCCTTTTAACATATTTGGCACATAGTTTGGTTTCCCAAACTGCCCTGTTTTCCCTAAATCGTGCAGCAGCGCCGCTATAACCACGGAATCCCTGTCCAGCATTTTTTTGTCTGCATCCAAGGTTTCCGCAAGCCTTAACGCCTGCCTCATGACATTCATGCTGTGCTCTGCAAGCCCTCCCTCATACGCCAGGTGGTAGCTGCCGCTGCACGGCGCCGTAAAGAACCCGTTCTCGTCCATCCAATTAACCAGCGCTTCCATATGCTCCCTTTTTGTTGACATTAACATCTCAATAATGGTTTCCCTCATAAAAATCAATCCTCCTGTTCTTTTTCTAACGTCATATCAATTTCTTTTTCTTTACAAAACTTCTGAAAACATGCACGGCACATAAACCCATACTGTTTAGGCTGTTCTCCCCGTTTAAACCGCGCCAGCAGGGCAACCATGTCGCTTTTTTTAGCATACGCCTTACATTCAGCGCATATCCCGAACAGCTTCTTTTTCATTTTAGGGCTCAGTTCCGAATGCCGGAGCTGTTCCGGGAAATCCCTCCGCATATTTTTTTCCCTGACAATTGGAATCAGGCTGTCTTTCATAAAAACCGGCACAGCCCATGCGGCATCCGCGCTTGTGACAATGTTTCTAATCCACTCAAACTTCGGAACCGCTTTATCTTTTTCCCTGCCTGTCTGCGCCCCTATGATGATCCAGTCCGTTTCAAGGACTGCATCTTTCCAAATTTCTTCCGCAGCAATATCTTCGAGAATAGGCTCTATACTGAAAAATGTATGAAACCTGTCCGGCAGATCTGTAAACGCTCTGGCTGTTCTTTCTAACTGTTCCCTGCAGGTTATTGTCGCCCCATACCAAAAATTTGTACTTTCCGGCAGCTTCCCATCTTTTTGCAATTCCAGATATCTATCCGGATTTTTTGTCAAAAACAAATAGTTATGCTGGGGAACCTTCCTGCAGGCAGAAAATATCTCATCTATCCACCTGTCTGGCACCCATGCGCCGAATATGTCCGCCATTGCCCCGACAAATACATTGCTTCCCATTTTCAGTCTGCCAGGCACGTTTAACCGGTACCTGTGATAGGTAGGCGCAAATCCAAACGGATATACCAGCGGATTTCCCGTTTCATTTATCATGGGGGAATCCAGCACATATAAATCCTCCCCGCCATCAGCCGCAGGCTCCAGCGAATAATCCGTTTTTGCCATCAGGTTCAGTCTTACGTTTCCGGCAAACCGCGCTGTCATGGCGTTTGCATAGCAGTAATGGCAGCCGTGGCGGCATCCTGTTATGGGGTTAAATGTATAATCACACCATTCAATTTTTGATCGGTTCATACCCTGCCGCCTCCTCCTGGGAAGGAAGCCTGTCAAGCAGGACGCACGCCTGCTCAACAGCCTCCTTCCTGATGTCGCCAAAAGGATAGTCGTCTTTGACGCTGATTAAC
This sequence comes from uncultured Lachnospiraceae bacterium, assembly GCA_947629585.1. GTDB lineage: Bacteria > Bacillota > Clostridia > Lachnospirales > Lachnospiraceae > MGBC100174. The sequence goes on from CANREH010000043.1 coordinate 19,115, forward strand.
CATTCAACAATTTCTCCAATTTTCATTTTCCTCAGCCTCCTCCCAAAATTCCACAAAATACATTGCCTGCCTTTTCCCATCCGGACGCTCTTTCCCAATCCTGGCTGCGTAGCCTGCTTTTATCAGCAGGCAGCAGAGCTGGTTCCTGTCGTCATCATTAAGCTTCTGGAGCAGATTCTTTATCCTTTGTCTATCTGGCTTGATATTGCTCATATTCGCACCGCCTCCCTCCGTAATTCATACGCCTTCATCTGTTCCTCAAACAAAGTCGTGAAAATTTTTACCTCTGGCGTCATACCACAATTATGTAATCCCCTGCACTGGACAACCTTATGGTTTCTCCATTCGAGGGTGTAAAACGGTTCATCCGGTTTCTCCATTCGCCTGACAAAAAATATTGTTGTCTCGCCTTTCATAACCCGATCTATATAGGTTCCCACGCAATGGTGCAGTATCTCACCCTCTGTTTTCAGTTCATCTGCCTGATATGGAAGACGAATAAACAGTCCCAGCATCTGGAGGTTAACTGGATTTTCTTCTTTCACATCTTTCCGCAGCTGCTTCAGCAAACGGTTTAATTTCTTAATGTCTTCTCTATGCTTTTTATCCTTGAACTTCTGATATGCTTTTGCCATTTCATCGTGTTTCTCCACAAAATTTCTTGGATACAGGTTAAACTCATTCCGCATATCGTAATCCATCTCCAAAAGCCATCCGATGTAATCGAAATAATCATGTGTGTGCCGGATCTGCTGCTTCGTGAGATACTTTTTCAGTTTGTGCAGTGTCGTATATCTCATAGCATCCAAAAAACTATCGAAATTATCGATCCAGCCGTCATCAGGCGTCATACGGAGTTCACGAAAATCGTCCACTGTTAGTCTTATTCCTTTCTGCTCCGCATGCTTTATGATCCTCAAATCCCTTACGTTTGGGTCTCCGTATGTAGCTTCCCGCAGAAGGAGGAACTGCGCCCTGCTGATTCCACAGGTTTCCAGAATATTTCTGCCATTTTTAAATTCCTCTCTCTCTGCTTCTCCGTCGTCTTCAAAAAGCTCCCGAACGATCGTGTACCATCCAATCTTCATCATCTGCTCCACAAAAGGATGCCTGTGATAAAAATTAAAGTATTGATCTACAAACCATGCTGAAGTACGTCTCATGGATGGCACTATCTTTTCCACAAACATTTCAATGCAGCTATATCTCATACAGGTATCAGTCAGAAATCCGAAATCTGTATTATAGAGCACTGTTGATCTCGGCACTTGAAATTCCGACGGATTCCACCCCCACCCATGTCTACGAGGATAACACCAGCGAACCTTCTGATTGTAGGTATATGTCTCCCACTCATAATCTTCCCGGCTTGTAGGGGTGTGGACAGTACGAAACATCTCTCTGCTATCAATCTGAGGATGCATAAAATCTTCCCGAAAATCTTTCGTGTGGCAAAAATAGCGCACCATGACGTTATTACCGCTTGGCTGAATAAGGACACTCCAATTTACCTCCAGCAAAGAGCCTCGTCCAAATCCTTCGCTTTTTGCCATGATTGGCTTAGCGCAATGGGGACAGATATAATCCCTGTTATGCCTCAACTGTCCCACATTATTCCATACTGCAATCTTTTTGTGATAGACACCATCTTTCCGTATTTCATACTCATGTCCACATCTGGTGCAATAAGCCCATTTTTTCTTTTTGGAATAGAAAAAATAGTTATGGTCATCAAACACCGTTTTTTCTATGAAATTTTGATAATCCTCTGGAATCTCTCCGAATAGTTTCATCCGGTCATCTATCTTTTCACAAATCTTTCGGTGTTTCTCTGCCAATTTTCTGTCCCTGATATCGGCCTGATACGAATCAATATAATCTTCAAATTCATACCCGGCGTCACACCGATTGGAGTGGTTGCGTTCTCTCCATTCCTGCATGAATCCGACAATCCTCTCTCCATCATCAGGAGAGGCAAGTACCAGCCTACTCTCAGTCCGATATTCATCACTAATACAGAACCCCGCAATATAATCAAACGCAGCTGTGCGCCATTTGATTTTTTTCTCCGTTAGATCCTGCGTGATGTATCCGGATTCTTGGCAAAATGTCCGGAACCATGGTTCAACTGACTTCTTTCCTTGAGGACGGAAACAGTTGATCATAAGTGTGTCTTCCCCCTCCACTTCCATTCTCTCCGCTGTGACAATTCCTCTCATTTTGGAAACCATCTGCCGGAGTTCTTTGTACTGCCTTTTCGCTTTTGGTCTTGGCAGCGCAGATAAAGCTTTTTTATTCATCTGCAGCGCCTCCTTGTATACCCATCATGGAAAACAGATCCATCTGTCCTTCCATTTCCTTACTATTTCTCTTGGATTTTACTGGTCTTTTTTCCAATTTATCTTCCGTTTTCTCTTTTTTGGTGTATGTTCCTGCCTTTTGTGATGCGAGTTGCTTTTTCTTGGAATTTTTTCTATTCGCTGCAGTCCTTTCTCGTCTCACTTTTGCCTCTGCCGCCTGCTTAGCCTTCTTTTCTTCCTCGGCTTTGTCATCTCTGCGGTAATAATCCTCCGCCCACTCATATACCACATCATCTTTGACTGCTGCGCAATTCCCAACTGCCAGTTTTTTTGCCTGTCCATAAATATAGTCTGAACATTTTTGGAATGTCTTATGAGCTTGCGCAATATCTTCTGCCATGCCTTCATCTTCCCCGCACCGTTCCATGAGATAATTTATGATCGGTTTCGCAAAATTTTTATCTTTTGCGCCCTCAAGCTCTTTTTCCAGCTTTTCCCTTGCCGCCAGCTTTGCCGCCCCGTCTTCTTTTCCTGTTTCCGCAGGCAGCTCTTTTTCACTTTCCGGCTGTTTTTCATCTTGGTCCTTTCCTTCTTCCGCATTTTCTTTCTTATATTCTGCAGCTAATTCCGCATTGCCCATGCTAAAAAGCGTATTGCCGGAACCGTCATAAAAAGTAGTGGTTTCTCCATCCTCACGCTTCAGGGCTTTATATACTGTGCCTGATACCTCAATATCCTGCTGTCTGCCCTCACCCGTATATCCGGCTTTCAAATATTCCTTTATGATTTCCTTTTTTATGGATTTCCCAAATTCCAAAGGCTTCTTGTCTTTACCCGATAAATTCATGTTTTCCATAACGATCTTCCTTTTCATCAAAATAGAAAAAATATGTATAATGCTCTTTTCCCACTGTTTTTTCTGTGGTTGCGGTTCCACTATTTTCTTTTTCTAATCGCTTCAATAAACGTGCAGCCCGCTTTCATTCGGTTATAAATTGTCGCTCTTGGTATTCCTGTTAATTGTGACCATTCCGACATAGTAAGGCACTTGCCATCCATTTCATAATGTTTCGTATTCCTGCGATTGTTCATCTGCTCCTTACTCCCTGCCCAACGGCAATTAGACGGCTCATAATTCCCGTTCACATTAATGCGATCGATAGTAAGAGAATCATCATATCCATTAGCTAATGCCCATTGCCTGAATTTTGCAAAATCATGCCAATCCTCGCAAACAGAAATTCCCCTTCCTCCATAATCCTTATATGCCTGATTATTCGGGTTTTCACAACGATATCTCATATGGCGCCAACATTCATAAAGCCTGGTTCCTTTTCCGCCATGTATGCGATTATAATCATTTTTATGACATCCGCAGGATTTTGTTGTCCCATTTTTCAATCCCTGTGCTCTTATAACTCTTTCTGCGCCACACTCGCATCTGCAAAGCCATTGTGAAGAACCGTATTCATTATTTTCAGCTCTTGCCACAACGGTCCAATAACCAAATACCTTTCCAGACAAATCTTCAAGCTGTGCCATTTTCATTCCCCCTTAACACTTCGTCCAAGGTATATCCATTTTGATAGACATCCATCATCGACATATAGTAATCATTTGCCAGCATATTTAGGCTTCCGATAAGACAGGACATAATAGGATCATCCTCGAACTTATCCAACAGGGCTTCCTGCAAATCCGTGTATTTCTTGCTTGCGTTCATAAAATTTTCTGCTAAAATTTCTTTTCTCATAGTTTCCTCCTTTTAGTGAACATTTTGTACACTGTTTTTTGTTTAAATTATAGTGTACAATTTGTTCATTGTCAATACTTTTATAGGAGGTTATTAAATTATGTTCCATGATCGCTTAAACGAAACCAGAATAAAACAAGGATATACTGCACAACAAATGGCTGACATTCTCGGTGTGTCGCTTCGCGCATACCGTTTTTACGAATCTGGCTCACGGGAACCTAACCTTTCGTCTCTCGTGAAAATTGCAGACACTCTCAACGTATCTTTGGATTATCTTCTTTGTCGTGATTATCCCGAAGTGTCCTCTGATGAACCTTAAACAAATCTTCAAGCTTATCCCACATATCAATACTGCCGATTCTGTCCCCATACTCAATAAATTTATATCCTCGCTCCGATATGCCAAGATAGTCTGCTACTTGTTTTTGCGTCATGTCCTTTTCGATCCGGCATTTGCGTAAATTCTCCCTCAATTTTCTTCCACCTCCTAACTCAGCCGGTAATTCAGCTCCATGCCCTGAAACTGTATAATATTCCCCCGGCACATCTCAATAATCCGGCTGCCAATCGCCTCATCAAAAGCAAGCAGGCCATCCAGAGATTTTTCTGTAGATATAATCACTGGCATATGGTTCATGTAACGGTAATTCATGACTTCATACATGATATTGACATCCGTTTCTGTAAGTTTCCCTTTCAGCAAATCGTCAATGTAAAGCACCCTTGCCTGCATATACCGGTTCAGCTCACTGCTATATATTTCCTCATCAATAATGTTCTGTTTCAGCTTTGTCACAGCGTTTCTGTATGGCATATAGACAACTGCCACCCCGTTGTTCATCAGATCGCCGCAGATTGCCGTTCCTAAGTGGGTTTTTCCCGCCCCGGACTGCCCATAGAACATTATGGAATTATATCTGCCATGTTCTGTATCCCTGAAATTCTTCACATACTGCATTGCCTTGGCCTTGGCGTTGGAAAGCTGCGGACTGCCATTGGTCATGAAATCGTCAAATGTCTTTTTTTGGAATTCTGCAGATATCCCGCTTTTTCTCAAAAACTCCTTTTCCCGCCGGATCGCAAAACACTCACATCTGCGGGCCACCTCACATCCCCTTTCATCTGTCCAGAAAAGGAATCCAACATCCCTGCACTTAGGGCACCCATACGGAGATGGCGGCAATATGCCTGATGAATGTTTCCGCTTGATCCTCTCAGTTATGGCGCTCAATTCATCCATCTAAATCGCCCCTGCTTTCGTTTGCAAGGCGGTTTAAAGTGCTTTGGCTGTAACCGCTCCATGGCTGTCCCTGCTGGCGTGATCTGCCGTCAGATGGCCTTCGGTATCCCTTGTCCTGCTCTTTCGCAAGCCATGTATTGACAAATCTTGTAATTCCACGCTTAGTTTTTCTCTTTTGGGGATTTGACAGGCACCAGCTCCGCATCTCGTTGAACTGTTGCTTTACGTCCACATTTGGGTAAAGTCTTACGTATTCTGCGAATAATGCTTCCGTTGGTTTCCACTCTGATCCGTCATTAAGGGTAAGCGCTTCCACATCCGCTTCCGGTTCGGAGCTCTGCCCGCCAGAGCTCCGGGCAAGAATATTTATATTCTTTTGATCTCTATTCTCTATACTCTTATCTCTAATCTCTGGTGTACATTTGTCGGACATTTGTCCGCTGTCTGCTGTGACATTTGTCACAACATTTGTCACATCCGCCCGGTCTGAAACCATTGATTTTTCAGCGTCTATCATGTTTCGGTAGGTGCGGCGGCGGTCTGCCTCCGTAGAGCTCCGGCCTATAAAATTCTGGATATCTGACATATAAATCGCGCCGTTATCCAAAATTTCAATAAATCCCATCTGTTCCAGAATCTTAATTGCTTTTTCCACCGTTCCCACCTGATGGTTTGTGACGGCAGCAATCATATCCGGTGTATATGGAATTACATCCCTGTACATCAAACGGCCTTCTTGCCGGAGGCTCCGCAGATACAGCTTCAAGAGGATGTCGCTATATAAATATCCTTCCTTCATGGACTGCAGCAGCTTCATGTCGTCTGAATCAAAGAACCCCTCTTTCAGCTTCAAGTAATAATATTTTTTATTGTCTGCCATTCACATCGCTCCCTGGATCTTTTCTTTTAATTCTCATAAACTATATGGCTTCCTTTCTCATCTTTAACAACATCAATGGATTCTGGAAACTTTGCCTTCATAACAGGATCATGCGTAATTGCCATAACCTTTAAGTCAGGATATCTGCCCCTTATCGTTTCCAATGCTTCAACATATGCCTCAACACCATCCGCATCCAGGAATGGCGGCTCATCAATAAAAAGCATCCCAAGCTGAATCCCGGCAGATGATGATTTGATTTCAGCAAGCGCAAGGATAACGGACAGGGAAGATTTTACTTTCTCCCCGCCTGACTTCGACAGATAAGGGAGAATTGATTTCCCGTATTCTTCAATGAAAATATCCAGGGAAACCTTTTCCTTTCCGTTCTTCTGCAATCTTTCCAGTCGGAACTCAACGCCCATTTTCCCGCCGGTCATCTGCCCCAGTATGGTGTTGGATGTAGCTGTCAGCTGCGGTATAATGGAGCGAATAATCTGATGCGGAACACCGCTCTGACTAAATGCGGTCTTCAATGTGTCATAATCAGCTGTTTCCTTGGCGTATTCTGTCTGCTTCTCCTGTAAGCTGATAATCTCCTTTTTCAATCGGGCGATCTGCTCTGACTTCTGCTGTAATGCGCCAAGCTTCATCTGCTTATCCCTAACTAAGGCATTTACAGCCTCCACATCCGCATTCAGTTGTGTGACTATTCCAGTCAGCTTTTCCATGTCGCTCATAGCCAGAATTTCCTTATCTGCCTCCGCCTGTTTCTCGGCAATCTCAGCATTGATACTTTCCAATTCGTCAGTAAGTTCCAATATCCGGGATGCCGCTGTGCGCTTCCTTTCCTCTGCCACTACTAACTGCTTTTCTTTATCAAGCCAAGGCTTCAAAGTAAGTATAGTGTTTTGGACCAGCGCATGTTCCTCGTGGGCTTTTGCGTATTTATCCCGTTCCTGTTCTGCCTCAGTGCCCTTTATTTTGACCTCAGCAAGCCTTTTTTCTGCTTCGAGTATATTTGACTGCAGATGTTCTAAATCGGCTCGGATAAAGGCAATCTGGCTTTCCCGTTCTTCAAGTCTTTTCAGCGCCGCTGGCGCTCCAGAAAGTTCGTTTGTCTTTCGCTGATATTCAAGCAGCGCTTTTTCATCGAAGCCGATTTCGAGGACCGCCGCCTCAGCGCCCTCAAATGCCTTTACCAGTTCATCCAATGCCGCTTCCTGCTCCTGCGCAAATGCCGCAATTTCTTCTTCCAAAACAGGTAGCTGCTTTTTCGCATCCAGCGCATCAGATAAAAATCGGCATTCTGCATGGTCGGGATCCGGGCATCCGGAATTTCCAAGCAATTCTGTGCGA
>CANREH010000044.1 GCA_947629585.1 uncultured Lachnospiraceae bacterium
GTCTCAAAAAAGGCTATTTTTCAATAGCTTGTTTTAGTGCGCCACTTTATGGCTTTCCTCTACTTTCTTTCACACTACTTTATGGCTTTCCTCTACTTTCTTTCACACTACCTTCCTCCACTTTCTTATAATAAAATTGCCATCTGCAAATCCTGTCGCCTGTAAAGTGATATTTCTGGCTTTTTGCAATTTTACCTTATATTTTCACAGAATTGTATTTCCCTCCACATACTTCCTATCGTTTGCCTTACTCAGGTAGTATAAAACAATTCTATACTTTCCGTCAATCTTTTTTCACAAAAATTGTAAATATTTTTTCTATTTTCAGAAAAAAACAGTATTTTTTACATCTTTTGACATATTTTGACAAATATAATAAATGCAAAAGTTTTGCTCTATATACATAGAAGTTTTTTTTTACACCAGTATCTCTGCTTTACAGGCTAACATAATTTTACTATTATAGATTCTATAATTCAAAAAATCCATTTTTTACTGTTTGAATTTATTTTATTACTGTAAATGTAAAAGCATATTTTCTGCAAAGATTCCATATCCTCTGGTGGAATCATTAACAAAAACATGGGTTACTGCGCCAACAAATTTTCCATTCTGGACAATCGGGCTCCCCGACATTCCCTGGATAATGCCGTTGGTCTCCTTTAAGAGCTCTTCGTCCGTGATATGGATCACCATGCTTTTTGTAGTGACATCCGGGTTCCGGTCAATTTTTTCAATCTCTACCTGATAGGATTTGATATCGTCTCCAAGCTGGCAGCAAATCTGCGCCGGTCCTGCCGCGATTTCCTGTTTCAATGCCACAGGGACTTCTTTCGCCTCCTGCAGTAAATCCGCAGACAAGCTTCCAAAAATCCCCTGCGGCGTATTATCAAGGATTTTCCCGATCCGGCTGTTATCGCCCAGGTGGATAATTCCCGAAATTTCCCCCGGAACTCCCGGCTCCCCTTTCCGGATGCCTGCCACTTCCGCTTCATAAAGCCCCGCCTCGGACAAATCCAGAATCCCCCCGGTATCAATATCCGTTACCGCATGGCCAAGCGCGCCAAACCTTCCATCCGTCGTAGCAAAGGTCAGGGTCCCAATGCCCTGCGTGTCATTCCTGACCCAGATCCCAAACCGATACCCTTCCTCTTCCGTCTCCACCGGCTGAAGCTCTACGGTAACGCTTTTTCCGTTTCTCCGCAGCGTTAATTCCACATCTTCCCCATCACAAGTTTCCAAAAATTGGAGCATCTCCTCCTTTTGCGCGATCCGCTTTCCATTCAGTCCTGTAATATAATCGCCGGAACGCACCAGATTATAAGCAGGCTCCTGCTTTTTTCCATTCCGATCCGTAACTTCCCCTGTTCCAAGCACCAAAACACCATTGGTTTCCCCATAGATACCAATAATGCTGCCGCAGGGAATTACATTTTCCTCCTCTATCACCTGAAGCCGTACTTTTTTCATCAGGATTCCCAAACAACGGATTTCCATCTGGTAACTTCCTTTTTCTGTCGCTTCAATCGAAACTTCTTCCTGCAAATTAATATGGAGTAAATCCGAGGATAATTTTTCCGTTCCCATATACTGGCTGACCGTAAGGCTTTCTTCCTGCGCATCCTCCGCTTTCTCTTCTTTTTTTATACCTTCCTCTCCGTTGTCTCCCAATGGCACAATCCTGCCGCTTACCGGTAAAATCCATTGTTCCGGCATAAACGATAACATTTCTTCTCTGTCTTTATAAATACTGATATTATCAGGAATCTGAGAAAAAACCGCATAGTAATAAGAAAGGGCGGCAATTCCCCCTAAGGATAAAAAGAACAAAATAAGTAAAATACGGCGATAATTTTTTCTTGCCTGCATGATAATTCCTCCCCCTGCTGTAAGCCCTCTCTTGTTCGGATCTCAGCCGTTTTCAAAGGAATTTCCTATGAAAAAAGAGCATGCCGAAGCATACTCTTATTATTTCCATATTTTGTTGCCCTATACATGCCCTGCATAGGATTTCTGCCGTTCTGCCAGCATCCTCATCTCCTGCGCGCTCTTCAAAACAGCCTGCGTAATCCTTGCGCCACCCAGCATTCTTGCCAGCTCGCCAACGGAATCCTTTTCATCCATCGAAGCAATGGTCGTCGTTGTCATCATCCCATCGGTAGATTTTTCAATTTTAAAATGGCTGTCCGCCATCGCTGCAATCTGCGGAAGATGAGTAATACACAGCACCTGATGCGACTTTGCAATCATGGAAAGCTTTTCCGATACCTTCTGCGCGGTCCTGCCGCTGATCCCGGTATCGATCTCATCAAAAATCAGCGTCCCAATCTGATCCTTCTCCGCCATAACCGACTTGACGGCAAGCATGATCCGGGACAATTCACCGCCGGACGCGATCTTTCCCAACGGCTTCGGAGCCTGCCCCGGATTGGTAGAAATCAGAAATTCCGCTTCGTCATACCCATTGTCAGTAAAATACGGAAGCCTGTGGAAATCAATGGAAAACTGTACCTCCAGAAAATTCAAATCCTTCAGTGCCTCTGCAATCTGTCCTGTGAGCTTTTCCGCAACAGACTTCCTTATCGCAGAAAGCTGCCCGCAAAGGGCCTCTAATTCCTGCTGATAACCTTCCTTTTGAGTTTCCAGCCGTTTCCTTGTCTCCTCATACTCCTCATAAAGCTGCTTTTTTTCGGAAATTTTCTGATAGTATTTCCGTACTTCCTCCTCTGTATTCCCATAACGCGCCTTAATGCTGCGGATCTTATCCAGCCTGTCCTCTACCTCCTGAAATTCCCTTTCATCATAGGAAACCTGATCCAGATAATGCCTGACATCAGATGAAAACTGGGAAAGCAAAGATTCCAGCTCTTCCAATTCATCAGACAGTTCCAAAATGTCATTATCATAATTCTTTATCCTCTGGATAGCTCGGAGCGAATGAAGAAACAGCTCCTCCGCTGTCTGGGAAGCCGATTCCGTGCTGTCTCCTAAAAGATTCATCACCATAGAAAGCCCCTCTGCAATCTCTCCGCTGTTTTTCATCTTCTGATAAGCCTCTTCTAATTGCTCCTCCTCGCCGTCCTTTAACTGCGCCTGCTCTATCTCCGCCATTTCATATTCCAAAAACGCCTTTTCCCTAAGCCGCTCCTCTTCCGGAACTTCCATCTGCTGTAACCTGCTGCAGACCTTCCGATAGGCAGTATAGGTTTCCTTTAATTGGCTCCTCAATTCCTTTTCCTGCTCCATGCCATAGCGGTCAAGGATCTCCAGATGCTTCTCTTTATTCATAAGCGACTGGTTCTCATGCTGGCTGTGGATGTCCAGCAGCAAACTGCCAGCCTCCTTCAATGCTGCAAGAGTGACCTGCTCCCCATTGATCCTTGCACTGGTACGTCCTGTCACACTGTACCTGCGCGATATAATAATCCTCTGATCCTCCGGCCGGATATCCAAACGGGCAAGCTTTTCCAAAACTTCTTCTCTGTCCTCATAAAAAACAAGCTCCACTAACGCCTCCTTTGCTCCAGCCCTCAGCATATCCTTTGACATACGCCCTCCCAGCGCAAGGTTCATAGAACCCAATAAAATAGACTTACCGGCTCCCGTCTCCCCCGTCAAAACGTTCAAATGATCGGTAAAATCAACATCTGCCTCCTGAATCAGGGCAAGATTCTTCACATGAAGATTTTCCAGCATAGTACTTCCTCCATTCTTCTGTTCCCCGCTTCATCCGTATCGAACCTTTGTTCTTGTTTGGATATTCTAGCACATATGTTCTGTATTTGCAAGCCTTTTTTTCAGAACTGCAAATTAGTTAATCAACATTTATTTGAGAAAAAAACTCAAACAGATGTTGATTTTTTCAAAAAAATACCTATAATAAAAAAAGGAGGGATAAACTATGCTCATTCAATTCAGATTTAAAAATTTCAAATCATTTAAGGATGATACTATTCTTGATCTTTCTGCAACCAAAATTACGGAATACTCTGACCGGGTAATTCAAATTGGTGCAGAAAAGATTTTGCCAACAGCAGCTATCTATGGCGCCAATGCAAGCGGAAAGTCCAATGTAATCGAAGCGTTCCGCTATATGACCACTTATGTAATGGAATCCTTTGCTTATGGTGGAGAAATCGACGGCAAAAAATCAAAAACGAGGAAACCCAGACTCACTCCGTTTTTATTTGATACTACAAGCAAGGACTCAGAATCTTCTTTTGAAATCTATTTTATAACTTCCGAGGAAAATGGCTGCAAGTCATATAACTATGGTTTTACACTAAATCAAAATGGAGTTGTTGAAGAATGGCTTAATTCCAAAGCAAAAACGGCGAGAGAATATAAATCCATATTTTACCGAAACGGCAATGAACTTGATTTATCAGGCCTGCCGGGAAAAATGCAGGACATTATAAAGGTATCGCTTTATGACGAGGCTCTGATTGTTTCCCTCGGCGCAAAGCAGCGTATTTCCAAACTCAAAATGATTAGAGATTGGTTTTACAATGTTAACTTCGCCAATTTCGGGAATCTGTTTGAAAATGCATTCCTTTCATCACTGATTCCAGAAGGATTTGCAGATGACAAAGCAGTTCAAAAGAAAGTAATTGATTATTTTGCCGCTTTTGATCCATCCATCATAGGTTTTAATGTTGAAGTCATTAAAAATGACGATGAAGATGTAGAACATGTTAAAATAGATGCAATCCATCATGTGATAGGATCGGAGGAAACCGCATCCATTCCTCTGCAGGATGAATCTGACGGCACACTGAAAATGTTTGCACTATATCCGGCATTGCAGGATATATTAAATACAGGAAGCGTTCTTTTTGTTGATGAGTTAAATGCAAGGCTTCACCCGCTACTTGTTCGAGGATTTTTGGTTATGTTCCTGAATCCGGAAACCAATCCAAAACACGCACAGATAGTCTTTACAACGCATGATTCCTGGCAGCTATCCAACAATCTTCTGCGCAGAGATGAAATATGGTTTACGGAAAAATCCTCATCTGGAGTATCAACGCTTTACTCCCTTGCGGATTTTATAGATGACGATGGCTCAAAAATACGAAAAGACGAAAGCTATGAGAAAAATTATCTTCTTGGCAAATATGGGGCAATTCCTACCCTTAAATATTTCGATATGTTTAAGGAGGAGTAACGATGGCAAAGTCAGATAGAACAGGAAAAAGAAAATCCAGAGAAGCATTCAGAACGAGAGTCCCGGATCTCGGTTACTATTTCATTGTAACCGACGCCAAAGAAACCGAAGAAAACTACCTTTACGGTCTCCGGGATTCTCTTCCTAAGGAACTGCAAGGGCGCATTGTCATTAAAGTTTCCAAAGCAAAAACGCAGGAGCTGGTTAAAAGCTGCAAAGAGCAGGCGGCTCTTGAACCGCAATTTTGGCAGCCGTGGATCATATTTGACCGGGATAAAGTCTTAAACTTTGATGAAATCATCACAAATGCACAAAAAGAAGGCGTCAGTGTCGGCTGGTCTAACCCTTGCATTGAAATATGGTTTGATGTGTACTTCGGAAAAATGCATTCTTATAATGACTCCGTCGTGTGCTGCAGAAAATTTGCAGATACTTTTGAACAGCGAACCGGCCAAAAGTATTATAAAAATAATCCACAGATTTACGCAATACTCCATCGCTTTGGAAACGAGGATCAGGCAATCCAAATTGCAGATAAAAGGCTGCAGGGATATTTACAGGATGGCATAAAAAAACCTTCAGAAATGTGTCCCTGCACTACGGTACATAAACTAATTAGCGAAATTCGCCATAAAACAATGCTGTAATACAGTTAACAAAGTACCGCTTTCCCGTCAAAAAATGAGGGGCTGCCGCATGAAAGAACACAGGTTTCGGATACAATACCATATCTTGTATGTTCCGTTCTTATTGCGACAGCCCTTCTATTTTTCATTTGGCTTTATAAATTATTACAAGTTCAGCTACGTAATATCATTAACCCTTACCGTACAGGTTAAGGAAGCCCCGTTGACGTAAGCGGTAATGACGGTCGTACCTGCCTTCTTTGCCGATACCAGTCCGTTCTGCGAAACTGTAGCGACGTTCGGATCGCTGGAATTCCAGCTAACGTTATAATCGCCTTCGCTTCCGCCCGCCTCCAGCCTTAACTGGAAGGTGTCATACTGTTCCATCTGGACACTGGAATAGTTAAGCCCGACTACTCTAACCTCTACCGTGGTCTGCTTCCCGCTTGTAGACGTTATGGTAATTGTCGCCGTCCCTGTGCTGACCGCCCTGACAACGCCTGTCTTTTTATTGACTGTAGCTACCTGCGGATTATCTGAAATAAATTTCAGGGAATCCGTAGAATCCGCAGGCGTAATCGTTGCGGAAATTGTTTCCTGCCCGCCCCGGATCATGGTGATATCCTGCTGCCCTGTCAAAATGCTGGACGCCGGAACTGCCGCATAAACACTGATTTTGCAGACAGCATTTTTCTTTCCGTTGATTTTATAATCGCCGGTAACAGCCGTAATCGTCGCCTCTCCTTCTTTCAGGGCAATTACCTTTCCATTGGTATTTACCATAGCGATATCCGGATTATCCGATGTCCAGGTTACCTTTTTCTGAGACGCTTTCTTTGGCTTCACCTTCGCCTTTAGCTTTATGCTCTTCCCTTCCAGAAGACGCTTATAGGACTTATTCAGCTTAATGCTGGAAACCAGCTTAATTACCTTTGTATTGCAGCTTGCCGACAATCCGGAGCCGTCCGTCGTCCTGCAGACAATTTCGGCATTTCCTTTTTTCAGCGTCCTTACGGTAGCCGTATTGCCGTCAGCGGAAACATTGGTAATTTTTGCTATTTTATTATTTGTAGAGCTCCAGCTTACCTTGCTGTTAGTCGCCGCATTGGAATCCACTGTGGCAACCAGCGTGAAATTCTTCTTAACCCCGATTTTCTTTTTCTTCTTGTCAATCGAAAGGGATGTCACCGGTTCCTTGACAATCACAACGCAGCTTGCCATATATCCGCCGTCTTCCGTTATGCACGTTACCAGCGTTGTTCCTGCGGAAACGCCCTTTACCGTACCCGTAGAGGAAACGGAAGCGACCCCCGTATCGTCCGAGCTCCATGTCACCTTTTCATTCGTCGCCTTCGCCGGTGAAATCACCGCTTTCAAATCAAAGCTTTCATCTACCAGGACAGTCTGCGATTTATAGTTCAGGGTAACACCCGTTACTGGCTGATCGACAGTAACCTCAATTTCAGCAACCTGGTTATTCGGCGTTGTCGCCGTGATAGTGGTTGTTCCGGCGCTGACCGCCGTAATTTTCCCTTCATTTGATACAGACGCAATCTTTGCATCCTTTGACTTCCAGGTTACGGTTTTATTGGTCGCTGTTGCAGGCGTAATCGTTGCATTTGCATAATAAACATCCCCTACCAGGAGAGAAAGCGAATTGGTATTCAGCTTGATCCCTGCCACATCCTGCTCTACCGTAACAAGGCACAGCGCCGTCGCACCGGACGAAGCCCTCACCATAATATAAGTCTGGCCTGCCTTCGAGCCTGTCACCACACCATCCTTTACGCTTGCCACAGATTTATCCAGAGCTGTCCATGTCACCTTACTTTCACTTGCGTTTTTCGGCGTGAAATAATAAGTCAGGCGGTAGCTTTCCCCTACCTGGATTGTCTTCGCGCTTTCATCCAGGTAAATTCCGGTTACGCTGGTTACAACCGTCACCGTACAGTATGCAATTACTTCTGGATTGGAAACTGACTGCACGGAAATTACGGTCTGGCCTGCCGATTTCAAAGTCAAAAGCCCGTTTGCCGCAACCGTGGCTACCTTTGTATTGGTCGATGTCCATCTTAAATTAGTCGCTGTCGCATCCGACGGGGTATAGGTAGGGGTAAGCAGCATCTGTCCCATGGATAATGGCAGCGTAATTGCCGACTGCGGGAATTTAATGGCAGTAATCATTTCATCTACGGTAATCAGACACGAACCGAGGATAATATTTTCGGTATTGATTGCCGTAATGACTGCGATTCCCGGCGCGTTTGCCATTACTGTCGCCGCCGTCGTTGCGGAAGAATCCGTAATGGAAACAACCCCTTCATCCGAAGAAATCCACTTAATCGATGGAAGCGCCGTAGTGTTTGCAGGCGATACTTTCGCAAGAATCGTCTTATATTCCCCTACTTCCATGTTCATCTTGGCAGGGTCCAGGATAATGCTGGTCGCTGAGTTTACTACCGTTACCTTACACCGGATCGTCTTAGTTACGCCCTGTTCATCCGTCTGCTTTGCCAGGACATCCACAGTACCTGCTTTCAGGCCTGTCACCAGGCCGTTATCCAATGAAATTACCGTCTGGTTTGCCGGATCGGTAGACCAGTAAACAGCACGCAGGCTGTTTACTGCATACAACTGGAACGTTGCGCCGGTAAACAGAGTAATCTCCGAAGCATTTAATGTAAACCCGTCAATAACTCTCAGATGAATGGTTATCTCCCCGAACTCCGGCAATTTGCAATTCATAAGAATATTTTTATAAGGATCTGCCCCGATATCATCTGATACTGTTGCGCGCAGTGCGGTGACAATTCCCGTCGTGCGGTCAAGAGACAGATAATTATTATAATCTCCCTCTCCCTGAAAATAAGTATTGTCTGGATACAGATCAAAATAGTTTCCTATATCTTCCGTCGGGATATTAAATCCTCCGAGGATATCATAGCTGTCCCCGACATTCATGGTAATATAAGTCTCCTGCCTCAGGTTCGGAGAAAGATTGACATCAAAATACAGCAGATAATCTTTGACATTCCTGCTTAAGATGACCTCCAGGGTATGACCCTGGTACATATCCCTGAGGAATCCATACACACGGTAATACCCGGTCCTGGCATTGACTGTCGCAACTGCCTTATTGGTAACGTCATTATAAACCGCCTGGACTCCCGTGACATAACTGGTCGTCACCCCGTTCAATTCATCATAAACAATAACTCCCTTTTCATTATTGCTGCCAATAGGGGATTTGGTATATTTTTCCACTACCCAGACAATATTGCTCAAAGTATCAACATTATTTGCGTCAAATACAAAGTCCACCGATCCGCCGGAAACCTCCGTCGGGATATTGCTGTCTGAATGGAAACGCCATGGCTCCGGAGGCTCCTTGCCATCGACATAGCCCTGCGGCATAACATAAACTGTTACCGTATCCGTCTGAATATCCGTCCCCTGCGTTGTAATGGTAATGGTGGCAGTCCCGGCGCCCACGGCTGTCACCGCGCCTCCTGATACCGTGGCAACAGCTTCATTGCTGGACTCATAATTCTGCTTCATTCCAAGCTTTCCCATCGTACTTTCCAACTGATAATAACCAATCGAGGAAGCCGTGCTTGTTCCGCTGTCAGCATGGTCAACGCCCATAATCAGGATATTCTCCGTAGAATCCACATAAAGCTGGGTAAATCCCGGCATCTTCGAGGTATTTTTCCGAACCTGTAATGGAACCGTCACCCAGACCGTTTTCTGGTACTGCCGCCCTTCTCTTGTAACGTTAACCGTCAGCGTCGTCCGCCCCGGGGATACCGCTTCAATCAATACCTGGGTGGTCGTTGGATTCCCGCTGGGATCTCTGCTGCCGTTAATGCTGTTATCTGCAAACCGGATAATCTCCTTATCATCGATAACCCAGGTAACATTATCCGTCCCAAGCGTAAACCCGCCGCTGGTATTGACATAAAAGCTCTGCTGGCCGCTTGTCATGGTTAATGCCGTAATCTGCTGCGAGCTGTCCACGTTTGCTTTATCAGAAATAAAGAAATCATCATCCGCGGCATCTGCCATCAGATACCTTCCTGTCAAAACCCCAATCACGCCTAACAGGAACAGAAAAATTCCAACTTTTCCCCACCCGCTGTACTTTTCTTTCCTCTCCATAAGCCGCTCATTCCCTCCTTGCAACATAGGATTTTATCATGTTTCTAATAAGTAATATCGGTTTTTGGAAGCCTTTTGTTAAGGCTTTTTCCTGCTCTTACCAAATTGCCAAAATTGCTCTGTTTTATGTCAAATCTATGACATTATTCATTCCAGTTATGCCATACTTCCTGCACATCATCGTCGTCCTCCAGCAAGTCAAGGATACGGCTGATATTTTTGATATCATCCTCTGAGGATAAATCTACATAGGTCTGCGGCAGCATGGCAACCTCTGCCTCCGCCATCACAAGCCCTTCTTTTTCCAAAGATTCCCTCACTTCACTGAAAGCATCCGGATCGGTCAGGATAATAAAGCTGTCCTCTTCCTCCGTAAAATCCTCCGCCCCTGCGTCCAAAGCTGTCATCATCAGATCGTCCGCGTCCATGTCACAGTCCTCTTTTGCAATGATGATCTGCCCTTTTTTG
This sequence comes from uncultured Lachnospiraceae bacterium, assembly GCA_947629585.1. Classification (GTDB taxonomy): domain Bacteria; phylum Bacillota; class Clostridia; order Lachnospirales; family Lachnospiraceae; genus MGBC100174. The sequence continues at coordinate 10,420 of CANREH010000044.1, forward strand.
TCAAACATATAAGAAACACAGCCCTGTGTGCCGATACTGCCATGCCCTTTCGTAAATGCGCTGCGCACATTGGCGGCTGTACGGTTTTTATTGTCTGTAAGCGCAGTCACGATAATCGCCGTGCCTCCTGGCCCGTAACCCTCATAGGTAACGCTTTCATAATTGACGGAACCGGCATCTCCCGCCGCCTTTTTAATGCCCCTGTCAATGGTATCATTCGGCATGTTGTTGGCCTTTGCCTTCGCAATCACATCACGGAGCCTGCTGTTATTCGCCGGGTCTGCGCCGCCTTCCTTTACCGCCACGGCGATTTCACGCCCGATAATCGTGAAAATCTTTCCTTTCGCCGCATCGTTTTTCTCTTTCTTATGCTTGATATTTGCAAATTTTGAATGTCCTGACATACTCTACCTCCAAAGATTTTCTTCTTCCTCACTATATCACTTTTTTCTTTCGTTTTCAATCATTTCTTATGCAGGCGGGCCGGACACCAGCTCCGATATCCTGCTCATCACGCTGCCGACTAACTCTTCTCTTTTAATGGCGCACATGACCGTATCATCCCCGGCAATCGAGCCGACCACGCCCGGGATTCCCAGGGTGTCAACCGCCGCCGCCACAGCCATCGCCATGCCGGAAACCGTTTTCAGCACCAGGATATTCTGCGCCTGCTCCATAGAAAGGAACCCGGTCTTTAAGACCATTGCATATTTTTTATCAACCTCCATGCTCATATCCCGCAGCGGAATATATTTTTGTACTCCGTCCTCCGTCATGACCTTCGTCAGCTTCAGTTCCCGGATATCCCTGGAAACCGTCGCCTGCGTTACGGAATACCCGTCTTCCTTAAGCCTCCTCGTCAGCTCTTCCTGCGTTTCAATGTCATATTCCGTTATCAGTTCAATAATTCTTGTATGCCTGTCATTTTTCATTTCATAAATCCATTCCTTCTAACTATGAAACTTACTCTTCAGCACATCATAAAAACTATGATCTGTTAGTTTTAATATTTTTGTTTCCTGCTTTGCCTTTTTGATTTCCATGCGATCCCCGGTCTGTAATAAAAGCCGGAGCCTTCCATCCAATGTCACCACAGCCTCGTCCGCAAATTCTGTCTTTGTGCGCCCGATACAGAGCTCAATCTCGTCCGACGCATCAATCACCATACTGCGGTTATTAAGGGAATGCGGGCAGACCGGCGTAAAGATCATGGCATGGACCTTCGGCGCGACAATCGGCCCGCCCGCTGACAGGTTATAGCCTGTCGAGCCTGTCGGCGTAGAAATAATGACGCCGTCGCCAACATACGTATCCATATATTTCCCGTTAATCATAAGCTCAACGCTTATCATTCTGCCGGAAATCCCGCGGCTTACCACAATATCATTCAACGCCGTCCCAAAAAATTTCCTGTTGCCGCCATAGTGCAGCGCGCCGTGGAGCATCATCCTCTGCTCCAGCTTATAGTCATCCGCCATCAGCTTTTCAAATGCCGGGAACATTTCCTGGCGTTCGATCTCCGTCAGGTAGCCGAGCGTTCCCAGGTTCACGCCCACCATAGGGATGTCCGTTTCCCGCAGATCATTTGCCGCCTGGATAAACGTCCCGTCCCCGCCCAGGACAATGGCGCACTCCGTATCCTTCGGGATCTTGGAAACATCGGTCCGCTTAACGTCCGAAGCCGCCGGATCATAGGGCAGATCCCGGGTAATCAGGCAGCTTTTTCCATGACGCTCAAAAAAATCCCGGATTTCCCCTGAAATCCTGTAATTCCGATCTTTTTCGGTATTCGTAATAATACAAAATCGATCCAAGAGTTCCATACCTTTCTAAACTTATATGCCCATGCCATACATATGTACTATAATACTCGGTTTGCTTCCTCCGCCGTTTCCAAAACCGTATCCTCCCACTCCGTTATAACATCTTCTGCACCAGCGCCTTCGCTGCCTTTTTTCAGATGGAGAAGATACTCGATATTCCCTTCCGGCCCGCGCACCGGGGAATAGCCAAGCTCCAGAACCTGATACCCGTTTTCCGCCGCAAACCCCAGAACATTCCTGAGCACTTCTTTATGTACCGATACTTCCCTGACAACGCCTTTTTTCCCGACCTTCTCCCTGCCCGCCTCAAACTGCGGCTTCACCAGGCAGACAAGATCTGCGCCGTCTTCTAACAGTTCCCTTACCGGAACCAATACTTTAGTCAGTGAAATAAACGCCACATCGATCGAGGCAAACGCTATCGGCATCCCTACCTGCTCCGGCTGCAGATAGCGGATATTGGTCTTTTCCATAGAAATAACCCGCTCATCCTGGCGCAGCTTCCACGCAAGCTGGTTCGTGCCGACATCCACCGCATAGACAAGCTTCGCGCCGTTCTGCAGCATACAGTCAGTAAACCCCCCGGTGGAAGAACCGATATCCATGCAGACCTTTCCTTCCACGCTCACGGCAAACTCTTTTAACGCCTTTTCCAGCTTCAGCCCGCCCCGGCTGACATATCTCAGCGTGCTCCCTTTTACCACAATCTCCGCTTTTTCATCAAAGGAAGCGCCTGCCTTGTCCTCCTTCTGCCCGTTGACAAAGACAATGCCGGACATAATCACCGCCTTCGCCTTTTCCCGCGAATCCGCCAGGCCGCGGTTTACCAACAGCACATCCAAACGCTCTTTTTTCAAAATCTGTTTTCACGCTTCCTTCCTTTTCCTGCATTTAACCCTCTTCCGCGGCCTGGCAGAGAAGCTGCACCCGCCTGTCCTTTAAAACCGTCTCTGCAATGCGATCCGCCGACAGCCCATAGGCTTCCTTTAACTCCTGTGTGCTTCCATGCTCAATAAAGGCATCCGGCAGGGAGAACGATAACAGCGCCGTCGGCAGCCCTTCCTTATGGAGAAAGCTTCCGACTGCCTGTCCCAGCCCGCCCGAAGCGGTATTTTCTTCCAGCGTCACATAACAGCCGTGATCCTCTGCGAGCTCTTTCAGCAGTCCGCCGTCAAGAGGCTTTAAAAACCGCATATTAACCAGTGAGACTGAAATTCCCTGTTCCTTTAATTTCTCACGGACAGATACCGCGGTTTCTACCATAGAGCCAATCGCTAACAGCGCAATCCCCGATTCCCTGTATAAAATCTCCGCCCTGCCCATGCCGATCTCCTCTTTCCATTCCGAAAGCCCTTCATAGGCCTGCCCTTTCGGGTAACGGATGGCCGTCGGAACCTCCTGCCGGACAGCAAAGCAAAACATTTCCTTAAGCTCCCACACATTCTTCGGCGCCATGATACAGAGCCCCGGCACCGTCGATAAAAAGGAATAATCAAAAATTCCCTGATGCGTCGCCCCGTCGCTGCCGACAAGCCCCGCCCTGTCAACCATAAACGTGACCGGAAGGCATGGGAGCGCGACGTCATGGAGAAGCTGGTCATATGCCCTTTGCAGAAACGTGGAATATACCGCAAATACCGGATGGAGCCCGCCTGCCGCAAGCCCGGCCGCAAACGTCACCGCATGTTCTTCCGCAATCCCCACGTCAAAAAAACGCTCCGGATATGCCTCCGCAAATTCCGACAGCCCCGTTCCCTGCGGCATGGCGGCTGTAATGGCAACGAGCTCTTCCCGTTTCTCTGCCTGTTCCATCAGCGCTTCGGAAAATGCCTGTGTATAGGTCATTTCCGTCTCTTCTTCCGTAATCCCCGTTCTCTTGTCAAACCTGCCGACGCCGTGGAACTTGGACGGGTCGCGCTCCGCCGGGACATACCCTTTTCCTTTTTTGGTAAGCACATGGACAATGACCGGTTCCTCCGCCCTTAACGCCGTAGTCAGCGCCGTTACCAGTTGATCTATGTTATGCCCGTTAATCGGCCCGATATACGTAAGCCCCATATCCTCAAAAAACACGCCGGGGATAAACAGGCGTTTAATGGAATCCTTAGAGCGCCGTATCCTTTTAATCAGGCGTTCCCCGCCCGCCACATGCTTTAACGCTTCTTCTACGCCGTCCTTAAGCCCCATATAGCGGCTGCTGGTACGGAGCTTTCCCAGGTAATTTGCCATTCCTCCGACATTTCCCGCAATGGACATTTTATTGTCATTTAACACAATCACCAGGTTTGTTTCCAGCTCCGCAGCGTTATTTAACGCTTCATACGCCATTCCTCCGGTCAATGCCCCGTCCCCGATCACAGCGCAGACTTTGTAATCCTCTTTTTTTAAATCCCGCGCACGGGCGTAGCCAAGCGCGGCAGAGATCGAAGTGGAGCTGTGCCCCGTATTAAACGCGTCGCACGGGCTTTCCTCCCTTCTTGGGAAACCGGAGAGCCCCTTATATTTTCTCAGGGTCGAAAACTGCTCCTTGCGTCCGGTCAGAATCTTGTGGACATACGACTGATGCCCGACATCAAAAATCAGCTTGTCCTTCGGAAATTCCATCGTTAAATGCAGCGCCATCGTCAGCTCCACCATCCCTAAGTTGGAAGCCAGATGGCCTCCCGTCTCACTGACATGATCGACTAAAAAACGCCTGATTTCCTTCGCAAGCTTCGCATAATTTTTCTTTTCCACCTTCTTAATATCATTGGCTTCACAAATGGAGTCTAAAATTCCGGACATCGTATCTTCCTACTTCCTTCGGTTAATCAGCCAGCGGAACAGCCCGCATAAAAAGGAATCTTCAAAACCCATTTCCTTCATCATGCCCATCGCCTGCTCCGAAAGCTCCTTTACATCTGCTTTTGCTTTTTCCAGGCCCTGCAGCGTCACATAAGTAACCTTGTTATTTTTCTCATCGCTGTGGATCGGCTTTCCAAGCTCCTCCACGGTGCTTGTAACATCTAAAATATCATCCTGGATTTGGAACGCAAGCCCCACCAACGTCCCCGCCCGCTCCAGTTTCCGGCAGTCCTCTTCGTCCGCTCCTGCAAGAACCGCCCCGATGAGCAGCGAAGCTTCCAGCAAAGCCCCTGTCTTTAAACGGTAAATAAAATCAAGCTGCTGCCTGGAAAGCTGCCTGTTTGTATTTTCCACATCCACCGCCTGTCCGCCAATCATCCCGTAAATCCCTGCTTTTTCCGACAGGATGGCAAGCGCTTTTGCAGTTCTTTGGTATTCCTTCAGATCCATACAGACGGAAAACGCCTTCTGCGCCGTTTCAAAGGCAAAATTAAGAAGCGCGTCCCCCGCAAGGATCGCCATATCTTCCCCATAGACCACATGGGTCGTCTTTTTTCCCCGGCGGTACTCGTCATTATCCATCGCCGGAAGATCGTCATGCACCAGGGAATAGGTATGTATCATTTCCATCGCCGCCATAAACGGCGCAAGCATCGCTTCCTTTTCTCCTCCGAACAAAAAAAACGTCTCCTGCATCATCAGCGGCCGGAGGCGTTTTCCCCCTGCCGTCATGCTGTAATGCATGGCGTCTATCACCGTTTTCTGAAATCCTTCCGCCGCCGGAAGGTAAGAAAATACCGTTTCCTCTGCTTTGGCCGCTTTTTCCTTTAAACAGTCCGCAAATGCCTCTTCTGTCATGCTCCTAACCCCTTTCCTCTTTCTCTTCCAGAATAATCAGTTTCTTCTCTACCTTATCAATCGCCGCATTGCAGGTCTTTAACAGCTTCATCCCTTCCTGGTACAGACGGAAGGATTCCTCTAAGCCAATCTCCTCCCCTTCTAACTGCCCGATCACGATATTCAGCTCTTCCATCGCCTGCTCTAACGTCTTTGTTTCTTTTGCCATCTTAACCCTTTCCGCCAATCACGTCATGGCTTTTGTCAATGACCTCCGCCTCCAGCTTCCCGTCCCGGAGCGTCACAAAAATATGGTCTCCTGCCTCTGCCTGGCTGACGGAAGCCAACGGCTTTCCTTTTACTGTCACATAGGCATAGCCGCCCTTCAGCCGCTCGGCAGGCATCCGGGCATGGAGCCGTTCTGCATACAGCTCTAAGAGATGCCTTCTGTCCCTTAGCTTATCCATAAAAAGCCGCCTCATCCCTTCTCCCAGATCCTCTATCCGCTGCCGCTTCTGTAAAAGCTGGTACTGCGGCGAGACATGGCTTAAGCGCAAAGACAGGCGGGAAAGCCGCTCCCTTTCCTCTTCGAGCCTTCCTGTCATGGCTTTTTTCAGCCTTAATTTTCTCTCTTCCAGCGTATATAAAAGGGAACGGACATCAATTACTGCAAGCTCTGCAGCCGCTGACGGCGTCGGCGCCCTTAAATCCGCCGCATAATCCGTAAGGGTCGTGTCCGTCTCATGCCCGACGGCGGAAATCACCGGCGTCTCACATGCAAAAACAGCCCTGACCACCATTTCTTCATTAAATGCCCACAAATCCTCTAAAGAACCGCCGCCTCTTCCCACGATTAACACATCGCAGCCCATCCGGTCAAGCGTCCTTATGCCTCTTACAATGGATTCCTTTGCTCCCTGCCCCTGCACCAGCGCAGGGTATAAAATCAACTGTGCAAACGGGTTCCTCCTGCGGCTGATATTTACCATATCCTGGATTGCCGCCCCGGTCGGCGCCGTGACAATCCCGATTTTCCCGCAATAAGCAGGAATCTGTTTTTTATAGATTTCGGAAAAAAGCCCTTCCTCCATAAGCTCCTGCTTCAATTCTTCAAAACGCTGATAAAGAACCCCAATGCCATCAGGAATAATCTCGTCCGCATAAAGCTGGTAACGCCCGTCCCGCTCATAGACGTTAATTTCCCCCAATACCGCCACGCTCTGCCCCTCGGCAAGCCGGAAACGAAGCCCGCCCCGCCTCCCGGCAAACATTACGCACGGTATCTGGCTTTTGGAATCCTTTAACGTAAAATAGATATGGCCGGAGGTATGGTATTTGCAGTTTGATACCTCCCCTTTTACACAGATATTCTGAAATATGCTGTCTCTTGTAAAAATCCCCCGGATATACTGGTTCACCTGGGAAACGGAATATACCTTTCTTTCCATAATCACTCCTGAACTAACTTTGCCAGAACGCCATTAATAAATCCATAGGAATGATCCCCGCCGTATTTCTTGGCAAGCTCCACCGCCTCATTAATGGCAACGCTGGCCGGTATATTCTCATCATATTTCATCTCAAACACGGCAAGGCGCAGAATTGCCAAATCAACCTTTCCCATACGGCTTACCCGCCAGCGCTCCGACACGGCATCAAGCTCCCTGTCAATCTCCTCTGCCCGGTCAGCCACCAGCAGGGCGCGCTCCAAAAGGAAATCTTTTTCCTCCTGCGGCGCGGCTACCTCCTCCAGATAAAGGGAAAGCTGCCCCGGCAGCTCTTCCCTGTCATAAAAATCCTTCTGGAATACCATACGGAAAACATGTTCCCTGATTATTCTTCTGTTCATTCCCCGACTTATCCTTTCCTACTGCTGGGAATCCACTCCCACAATTTTAATATCCACACGGGCAACCGGCAGTCCCGTCATATTCTGCACCGCCGCGCTTACCTTTTCCTGCACCTGCTTACAGGTCTTTGGAATGCTGTAACCATAAGCGGCTGATAACGTCAGATCCACGGAAACAACGCCCTCCGTTATCGTAACCTTCACGCCCTTCGACAGCTTCTTCCTTCCGAGCTTTCCAATCAGTTCGCTCGTGATATTCCCGGCAAGGGAAATACCCTCGACTTCCGTCGCCGCAATCCCCGCGATCACCGCAACCACCTGATCCGCAATTTTAACCAGTCCCTCTTCCGGTTCCTTTTCCTTTCCCATCGTTTCCTTCCTTTCTCCTGTGATGGACTAATCCATTTCATGTTTTGTTTCCTCTAATGTTATATGATAACATACTTTACCAGTAGTGTCAAAAACTGTTTTTATTTTTACTGCAATCAGTCTTTTGGCCTATCGTTTACTAACAGCCACGCGGCCAGACATTTCTTTTGAAAAGTCCGGTACCGATTAATAACTTTTCGCAATAAAATTTCAGGATTTTCAAAAGAAACTGTCTGCGACAGTGGCGTTCCTTTAATAGAATTCAAAAGACTCATTGCAGTTTATTTTTACTCCTCCACCGCCACCGGAGTAATGACAATGTTCTCTGCCGCAATTTTCGTCTTTCTTTTTACAATATCCTGAATCTGCACAATCTGCTGCTTTGTCAGCCCTTCCGCGTCTACCACCACATCCGCGCTGTCCTCGGTAATCGTCACAATCGCGTTTTCAAAGCCTTTCGCCCCCAGAAGCGTCTCCGCCGCCGTCTCCATTTCGCTGATTTCCGTCAGGCGGATCAGGTTGTCAACCGCTTCCTGTTTCTGCGTTTCCTCCATCTTGGCATTGTTCACAATCTCCATCAGGGTTTCTTCATTTTTTGCCCGCGCCTGCTCCCTTGAAAGCCGGGCGGAAGAAAAATAATCCCCGGTAATGGTATTGTTCACCAAAACCGCCTCCCCGATACTGCTTCCTGCCTGCGCCGCTTCCTCTCCGTCTGCGTCTGCCTCTTTTTCCGTGCCTGTTTTTTCTGTTCCTGCCTGTTCCCCGTCCGTGCCTGTTTCCTTTATTCCTGCTTTTTCCCCGTCCGTTCCCGCTTTTGCCGTACCCGTCTCATTTTCCTTTTCCTCGACACTTTCTTTTCCGGTATCTTCTTCTGTTTCTGTTTTCTCATTTTCAGCGACTATTTTTTCCCCATCCTCATCCTCACCGATTTCCTCGGCGGAAATATCGGCAAATTCATCCCCGTCCTCGTCCACATCATCCGCCATAATCTGCACCGAATCCTCATCGTCCGTCAAAAGCTCCGCGTGCGCGTCTTCCACCCATTCATTTTCTTCTTTCACATCGGCTCCCGCATCAGAAAGTTCTTCCCCTTCCTCCGAAGTAAAATGCAGATACCCGGCAACGGCAATCATAATTGCCAGCCCCGTGATAATCAGCTGGTTTTTCCTTGCAAAACCCTTCATGGCAACATCCTCCTCACATTCTGTCCATATTGGGAAACTAAGTATGGTTCATCTTCATTACCTTAATTTTATGAGCCTTAATATCAAATAATACCTGGACAGCCTCCACGATTTCCTTTTTTACCCGGCTGCTGCCGCCTCCCTCGGCAATAACCGCCACGCCTTCAATCTCCGGCACGGTTTCCCTCACCACATAGGGCTGCGTCGTCCCGTCCGGATTTTCCACCATCACCGTTCCTTCCTCTGACCGCTCCCCCGTCTCCGTCCGTTTCGTGCCTTCCTCCGCAGAAATATTGCTGCTCTTTTCATAAGGGGTATCCTTTAGAGGAATGCTTTCCCCGGAAGATTTCACCGTAATCATGACCTCCACATCCCCGACGCCCTCCACCTTCCTTAACAGGGTCTTTAATTTTTCCTCCGCATTTTCTATATACGCTTCCACTTCATCCTCCCCGGAAATTTTCTCAGAGGAATCCGAAACTTCCGAAACCTTTTCTTTCGGGGCAAAAAAATCAGGAAATGTTAAGACCAGCAGCACCATGCCCGCCAGAAGCATGACCAGCAGATTGGGAAGCCCGACATCCCGTATCGTCAGCGGTTTTTTTTTCTTTTCTTCCGGTTTTTCCCCCGCCCCCTTTAAAAGACGCCCAAACAACAGGGACAGCTCTTTTGAAAGCTCTTCCGCCCATCTGCCCATACCTGCTTCCTCCTAATTTATAATAATCTCCTCCTGCCCCAGTAAAAAATAAGCGGCCGTACTTTCCCTTAACCGTTCCAAATTTCCATCCCCTTCGGACAACTCTTTTACTTTCATCCGGATGGTTTTTAGCTGGTAATCTTCCGTAAGCGCAATCTCCAGCCGCTTTAACGCATATCCACACTCACTGCAGAATCCTTCCAGCTTTTCTTCTGCCTGCGCCTGAATCTGATCTTCCAGAAAATCCTCTCCAAGCTCCCCCGCCTCAAAAAGCTCTCCCTCAAAGCTTCCGGCGTCCTGCACTTTGGAGATCACGGCATCCAGATCAAGCTTCGTAAGCCCGGACAGGCACCTCGCCAGAAAAAGCACGAAAAAAAGCCCGGCAAACAGCCGCGCATAGGTTTTAAACGGGCTGTCCTGCAAAATCCCGAATACGGCCGAAACAAACATAAGATAAACGGCTAACATCCGGACAGACTGATATAATACAGCCACAGTTCCCCTCCTTTAAGCGCCGCAGCCCGCAGCCTTCATAAAACCTGAACCATATGCCAGGCTGCGCCCCGGCTTTTATAAATTTGTAGATGCAAGCGTGATCCCAATCGTCAACAGGAATAACAAAATTCCCGTACAGGCCGTATATAACAAAAGCCCTGCCGCATGTGCGCTGCAGGTAATGCAGGACAAGATCCTCGGCTCAGCGACAGGCTCTACCGCCGCCCCGCTGATATAGTAAAGCAGCGTATAAAAGACCATCTTCCCAATCGGGAACGCGCATAAAAAAACAATTCCCAAAACACCGGCAAGTCCAATCGCATTTTTCAACAGCATCCCGCTTTTTAAAATCGCCTCCGCAACCCCCATCACGCCGGAGCCGATGCCCGGAATTGCGCCGACAGCCTTCAATACCGCCGATTTTGCCGCCGCGTCCGCAAACGGGGCAAGCAAAGCCTCTATTCCCTGCACGGAAAGCACAAGAAAAAAAACAAGCTTCACGCCTCCCTTTACTACCTTTTCCATCAGCTCCAGAAGCTTCGTCAGATACGGCTTCTCGGAAATATGGTGTACCATTCCCAGCACAAAATAGATTCTGACGGCGGGAAGAATAAAATTCAGGATAAAAATCTCTATCACCGTGATAATCAGAAGCATCGTTTCATAGAAAACATAGGATGTCCTTGCCCCGCTGCAAAAAGCAATTGCCAGGAAATAGGCCGGAAGCAGTACCTTCATAAACTGCAGCAAAATGGAAAACACCCGCTCTGCAAGCGCCGCCAAATCTAAAAAAGTAACCGACAGCACCGAAAACAGCAGCAGGTACAGAAGATAAAACCCGGCATCCCTTGCCTGCCTGCCGGAAAATAACTGCGACAGCGCGCCCAGCATTCCCCCCGCAATGCCCGTGGCAAGAATAAAGGCAAGATTCCTTTTCCCTTTCTCCACTTCGGAACGGAACCCGGAAATAAACTGCTCCCCTATGGTTTTAAAAGAAAAACGGGCAGAGCCCGACGCAAGCTCCGACACCCAGGAATGAAATTCAAACGTGCTGCTTTCCGAAATAGAATCCACCACCTTCTGGATGGAATCATATTCCTTCTGCAAATCCAAAATTTCATCCAGATCCCCTGCTTCCTCCGCAGATGCCAAAGGAGCAAAGCACAGCCATAAAAACAAGACAGGAAGCAAATACCGAAACATACTTTATCATCATCCCTTATCCGTTACTTAAAATCGTTCCTATGGTATCCAACAGTGCCAGCAGTATCGGCGCACTCATGCTTAAGATGGTGATCCTGCCAAGCATCTCGATCTGCGATGCCAGCGTCCCGTACCCTGCGTCATTGCAGAGCGCGCAGGCAAATTCCGCCAGATAGGAAATGCCGATAATCTTCATAAACACGGAAAGATATTCCCCGCTGATATCCATCATTTCTTCCATCCGGTTCAATACCTGAAACACCGGAGCCAGCCCGGATACTCCTAAAAACCCCAGGACAATGCTGACGGAAAGCACAATCAAAAGCCCGTATTCCTGTTTTTCACTCTTAAACTGCATGGCAAGGAAAACGCCGCAAATCCCGAACAAAGCCGCTTTAATCATAAGGAAAACAACTCCTGCATCGTCTGAAATAATTCTGATATGTATGGGATAATCCAGAACAGCACAATCAAAAGCCCTGCAAGGCTTGTCAGGAAAGCCTGTTCTTCCCGCCCCGAATGCTTTAAGACCTGGCTGAGCACCGAAACCAGGATCCCGACCGCAGCAATTTTAAAAATTATGGTAATCGCCATCAGAGCATCACCACAACTAACGCTGCCCCCGCAAGGAGCCCCAATGTTTTGCAAAGACGCATTTTCTCACCCGCTTTCTGCGCTTCCGGCATGATCTCCTCCTCCAGCCTCGCAAGGAAAAAATCAATGGTCTTCAACTGCATTTCCCGATCCAGATATCCAAACTGCGCCCCTACGGAAGAAAGGAGTTCCAAATCCTGCCTGCGCAGCGTCGTCTTGTTTAAATTCCGCCAAACGGCAGCCTCCCAGATCTCCCGGAACGGCACCCCTTCCCTCGCCCTTAAACGTTTGGATACCTCCCGGTAAAACTCCCCAAATTCCGCCGTGTCCTCTTTCTCCCCCATAGCCTCCATAACCTCCGGAAGGGAAGTATTCCCATAGCTGATATCCCCGCGTATCATCAAAAACTGCTGTTTCAGCATACGGAGCTTCTCCAGCCTGTCCTGAATCCCGCTTCCAAAATACATCCCGATTCCGGTACTCGCCGCCACAATAAGAAACGCCCCCAGGATATGAACATACATAGCTTTTTTTATACTGCCTTGTAAAGCAGCGTCCCCCTGTCATCATAAATCTCCGTCACATTACCGGCATTCCCGCGGTTATTTAAAATAACATAACGCTCAAAAATCTTTTCCTTCACCAGCCTTCCCAGAACCGGCTTTAATTTCACGTCGTCAATGCAGCTCCCATGCACGGTCGCCATCAGCCTGCACCCGCAGTTAATGACATATTCGATAGCGTCCACGTCCTCCCTCTGCCCGATCTCATCCACGGCAATGACCGCGGGCGACATGGAACGGACTAACATCAGCATCCCGTCCGCCTTCGGGCAGCAGTCTAAAATATCCGTCCTGATGCCGAGATCATTCTGCGGGACGCCCAGGTAACACGCCCCAATCTCCGACCGCTCATCCACAACACCGACCGTCACGCCGTTTCGTGTGCTGTCACCGTCGGAAAGCTGGCGGATAATATCCCTTAAGAGCGTTGTCTTTCCGCACCTGGGCGGCGAAATAATCAGTGTATGGCAGATTCCTTCCGACGTCGTTATGTAGGGAATTACCTTGTCCGCACAGCCTTTCACCTGATGGGAAAGACGGATATTAAGAAAAGAAATATGCTTGATATTTTTCACATGCGCCGCCTCTATAACCGCCTTTCCCGCAAGCCCGACGCGGTGTCCGCCCTGGATCGTAATAAATCCCTGCCGGATTTCATCCTCAAACGCATACAGGGAATAATTGCCGATATATTCCATCGTTTCCTGCATTTCATTTCTGCTGACAGGATATGCCCCTGCCTTATCCGCAGAAAGCCTGCCGTCCTCTGTCACAAAATACTCCCGGTTCCCATAGATTACCAGGAGGGGGCCATTCACCCGCAGGCGGATTTCCTGAAGCTTCTCAAAATCCATAGGAATCTCCTCCAGCACATGACGCAGGCGCACAGAAAAAATCTGCAAAATTTCATCCCGTTTCTCCATATTTTGTATCATGCCAAAGCGTGATGCTTGTGCTATGGCCCGATTTTCTTTAAAAATCGGGCTATGGCACAAAGAAAGAGTGAAAAAACACCTCTGGCTTCTCCTTTCTTTTATACATTATTTTTTTCACTCTTCATACCATGCCTTTCTGCTTTCTTTTTCATCTTCTCCATCCTTGTCTTTGTATAATTAAATGTATGTGGGGATTTTTAAATTATGACTTGAAATTACTTTCTTTCAGAAGCTCCGGTGGAATTGTGAAACAGAAAGAGGCCGGAATAAGACAAAATCTGTGGTTATTTAGTGCGGGAAACGAAAAAACAGCCGATAATAATATTGAAGCGAGGCAGGGATTGAGGATAATATTATCCGGAGGAAAAATCAGTGAAAATCAGGAGGGATGAAAATGAATACTGATATATCTTATTACATAAACCCTAATACAAGGAATCTCACATCAGATATAAAGAATACAGCGGTAAAGGACAAAGAGGCCGTCAGCTTTATGTTTGACCAGCTGCGGCCTGTTGAAGATCTGACAAAGATTTTAAAGGCCCCAATCAATTTAGCAGAAAGCACAAGTCTTGATAAAGCAGCTAATTCCATTCACTTAGCTGCCGGGACAAAGATCCGTATCAACGATGGATATGTGCTGACAGTAAAACCGCAGGGTGTCGAAGTTTCCGGCGGTGACAGGCCATACAATCAGGACGCATATTTAAAAGCAGAGCAAATGGCATCTTCATTAGGAACTCTGCTCCGCAGTGCAGGTGGAACAATGAGCAGTCTGGCTCACTCCACAGAAGGGTATCAGTGGGTTACTCAGGGCATAACCGATGTGTTAGGCTATCTGGGAATAAATACCGGCAAAGATTTTTATGTGAATGGCATGAAATACAGCAAAAATAAGAACGGTTGGTATGAATCCCAGGCAGACAGCGAAGCCAAAGCTGCTTATGAAATGCTGAAAGCAAATAACAGGACGTTTACTTTTGCAGATGAAAGGACAAAAAATCAGATCGCATATATCAGCAGTTATTATCTGGAAAATGCCACGGAAAGCCTGAAAACGGCATGGCAGAAAACGCTTGAAGAAACAGGAATAAACCCATTCCCGCAGGGATTTTCAAATACCTTATCGCAGCTTGCTATGGAGCAGGACTTTGCGACAGGAGGAAACGATGATATTTTCGGTAGCAGCCTGGAGAGCAATATTGCGGCTGTGAGGAAAATCATGGAACGGCTGCAAAACCCATTAAGTGCAGCAGGCGAAAGGAACGCAGAATTTGCAGCGAATGAAAAGACATTCTACACGGCACTGTTAAATCATTTGGCATGATGTGCTCCGGCGCAGAAATCATACGGGCAGGAGGAGGTAAAACCATGAATATTAACTTTAACGCAAACAACAATGGCTATATGAGCATTAACACCAACAGCAGGCAATATAAGGCTGCGGCAAAGGATTTTCTTGCGGCTCACCGTGCAGAGGTGGCTAAAATGACACCGGAGCAGAGGATGATGTATGAACTGTTTGGCGGGGAAGAAGCATATATGAGAAATGTAATGCGAAATTACGATTCTGACGGAAATCTGCTGAATGCGTATGGCGTTGCCGGAATGGACGCAACCGGAAAGAGCTTATCAGAGATACACCAGATTATCAATGTTTCGGAAGAACACAGACAGAAAATGTTCGATGAATGCAAGCGCCATTTTATTCAGGAATATGGTGTTGCAAACGGAGATACTACGAAAAGGACAGAGGTTTTTACGGCATATCAAAAAAGCGTTCCCATTAAAGACCGCTTAAAAGGGACATGGACATTAGGCCAGTACGAAAAAAATTACACGCTGGCATTTGCTGCGGCTGTCAGGGCAGCCAAGCCTGGCTGGAAAAATGGCGATCCTTTTGACATAAGCATTCTGGACAGCGTCACACGCGAGTCGGTAGACGCTTCGCTTGTTAAATCAAACAGCCAATACGGGGAAGTATTAGCCAGAGGATTAGATATTTCGGTATAGTTAGGTATAGTTAATGGAATAAATCTTACAGCAGACAGCAGAATAAAGCGAAGTGCAGAGGGAACCAAAGAGGGGAAGAATTGTAGAAAGCAGTTGAAATGTGATATCAGAAATGGTATATTGGCAGCGTGACAAGAGCCATAGAAAAGTACCCATGACAGAATCGGTAATTATGGAAGTAGAAAAGTGAAAAAAAATGCAGGAAAGAAAGGAGAAGCCAGAGGCGTGATATAAAATATGGAAGAAGATAAAAAGAAAAAAGCCCAGGAAACTGCTAAAAAAGGGATTACCTTTGGAAGTGCTTTAGCTATGGTAATCAGCTATACTACATGGCATTCTGTCGGCTGGGCAATTTTCCACGGACTGCTTAGCTGGGTATATGTCATATACTTTATTCTCCGCTACTAATTTCCGGTTGTCCAAATAACCGTTACCAAATCATAACTGAATAAAAATACAGCATAAAGGCGGGCGTTGCCCGCCTTTCTTCTATCAGATTCTCATTATCCCTCATAGAGATATCTCTAAAAGGGGTTGTCACACTAAGGAACACAGGCACAAGATATCGTATCATTTGATTAGAAAGAAATACCATATCTTGTTGTTTGGTTCTTATTGCGACAGCCCTCTGGTTTAATTTTTGGATTGGTTTTTCTCTAACTCCTCAATTCTTTTCAGTAACTCTGCTTCTCTTTTTGTAAACTTGGATCTTTCCAATGTCCAGGCGGATTCTTTCTGGGCGAACGCTTTTTTATTATCTTCAATGATATCCGCCTGCTCTTTTATCGTTGCACGCAAATCTACAATTT
>CANREH010000045.1 GCA_947629585.1 uncultured Lachnospiraceae bacterium
ATATGGAGCTTTATCAAGGATGCAAAGAAGTATCTTGGGGAGAAAAAGGATAAGGAACACGAATGAATGATAACATACTTTTCGCCATAATGTTTAACCTTGTACCCGGCTCCATCACAGGCATCCTGGATCTGCTTTAATTCCATGGAAAAACTCCCTATATGCCATAACATATATTACGTGCTGGCGCTGAAAGGAAATTATAAAAAAAGTGTGAAAAAACGCATGGGCAGATAGAGAAAAGGGAGTATAGTCATTCATGCGTTTGTCGTGGCTCGATTCTACGCTGCACTTGACATCTTGAGTAAAACTGCTTATACTAAAGGTAAAATATCAGGTTTTTGCTCTGTTATCAGATACAGACGGTTAATAAACAGAATTTTGTGTCAGGAATGCCGTCGAGGACAGGTCGGACGCCATCAATGTGTATGAGATTCAGGAAAGCAGTCAGCACGGGAGCTATAAAGAAGAGCATGACAATTATGATCTGATGAGAATCGTGGTGGTCTGTCTGGGAGCAAAGGGAGAGAAAAGCGGCAATCCGATGATCCGGCTGCTGGGCAGGCTGTTCTCCCAAACGATAAGCAAAGAAGAGAAGATAAAGATGTTGCCGAAGGAATTCAACATAGCGGTAACGGAAACGATAAGTCAGGAGGTGACCACGATGTGCAATCTAAGCGCAGGGATTTATAGTAGAGGCATGCAGAAAGGCAGGCAGGAAGGTATTGTGACTGGTGAGAAGAATAAAGCCCTTGAGATTGCTAAGACAATGATCCAGAATGGGTTAGCGCCTGAGCTCATTGTTAAATGCACCGGCCTCACTCTCACCGATGTTGACGCGCTCAAAGCGCAGGCAGCACAAGCATAATTTCATCTGCTCTGTGCATTTCGGAAAGTCAACTGTTTCGTATCGGGCTGACAAAATAGAGCTTCCACAGTGGAATAATCCACTGCAGAAGCTCTTTTGTGTTTATTCCAGACTTGCTCGGGTGCAATTTATGCCCCAGTTAGATTATTTTCCTCAGAACGTCCTGGTCTTCCTTGCATTTTGACGACGCCGGCATAAGGTATGAGATGTATATGCGGTTTCGCCGGAGTAAGGGACGGACGGATCATCGTGGAGTATGGTTTGTAAAATCTAGATCGGAAGCCGGGCTATATATGAGTAAATAGTACGGCAATATTCTATAATCTTAGTTCATTTTTTCTTATTTCTTCCCATTTCATTAGAAAACAGTTGAAATTTCTTTTTGAATAGACTATAATAATGCAAGGATGTTTTGCGTATGGCTAAAGAAAAGATATAAAAAATTTAAGAAAGGAATTTATTTATTATGGACGGAAGAGGGCTTTTAAAGAATAAAAAAAGAATTGTTGTGAAAATTGGGACATCGACTATTACGCAGGAAAGAACAGGGGCGTTGAATTTATCCAAGTTGGACAAGCTGGCGCTGATCTTGACGGATCTGCGCAATCAGGGAAAAGAGGTTGTGCTTGTTTCTTCCGGGGCAATCGGCGTTGGAAGAAAGTTTTTGGGACTGAAAACGAAGCCGGAGGAAAAAGCTTTAAAACAGGCGTGCGCCGCTGTCGGCCAGGCAAGGCTGATGTCGGTTTATCAAAAGCTGTTTGCCGAATACAACCAGTCGCTTGCACAGGTTTTGATGACGAAATATACCATGTTAAATGATATCAGCCGGGAAAATGCGCAGAGCACTTTCCGGGAGCTTTTAAATATGCATATTATTCCGGTGGTAAATGAAAATGATACGGTTTCTACGGATGAAATTGAATTTGGGGACAATGATACCCTTTCGGCATTGGTGGCGGCTCTGATCCATGCGGATCTTTTGATTCTGATGTCGGATATTGACGGGCTTTATACGGACGATCCGTCCAAAAACCCGGAGGCGTCTTTTATCAGCATTGTCGGGAAAATTGACGAGACGATCTGCAATATGGGAAAAGATACCGCCACAGGGCTTGGAACGGGCGGCATGGCGACGAAGATTGCCGCGGCGAGGATTGCGACAGATTCCGGCGCGGACATGGTAATTGTCAACGGAAAGGATATCCATATCCTGGAGGATGTGCTGGAAGGAAAAAATGTCGGTACTTTATTTAAGGCGCATAAAAATGAAAATTTTGATTTGATGGATTATATTGCGACAAAACAGTACCCGAGAGATCATTTTGATAGAGTATAAGAGGACAGAACTGATAACAAACAACAGTAAAGGCGGATGTGGAATGTACGGATATTATGGAAGTGACGGCAAACAAGTAAAGGATAAAAACGGGAATGAATTTTTCGTAGTAAAAAACTGGGACGGCATTATGATACAGCTTAGGAAGGTTTCTTCAAAGGAGGTTTTTGTCCCGGATTTAAAGGAAGATTACAAAAAATCGTCTAAATTTTTTCTGCGTTTTGATTTTGATGGAAAAAATGACGTCATACAGATTTTACATATACCGAAAAATCTTAATGAAATCTATTGGAAGCGTTGTTTTTTCCCGAACCTGGAGAAAGTTACCATTGATCCCGGCAATAAGCATCTGAGTACGGACGGCTGCATGGTTTTTTCTAATAAAGGGAAAACGCTGGAGCGCTGCCTTGTGTGCAGAGGGGAGTCCGTTACGGTGCCGGAATTTGTGAAAAGAATCAAAGAATGCGCCTTTTATGGGACAGGCTTTCGTGAAATTAACTTTCCTGAGACGAAAGTAGAGATAGAAAAGGACGCTTTTAAAAATTCTAAATTTGAGCGCACTTCGACAGCCTGCGGCATTTGCATTGAAAATTTAAAGCAGCTTCCCGATTTGTGGGATATTGTTTTTACGGAAGGACAGTCAGCCTATAAAGCTGTGGACGGCGTCCTGTATTCCAAAGATCAGAAAACGCTTGTGTTTTATCCAAGAGGAAGACAGGGGGAATCCTTCCGGGTCCCGGAAGGCGTGGAGAGGATAGCGGAAGGGGCATTTGAAGAACAGAGGTATCTGAAGGAAATTATCATTCCCGACAGCGTAAATTTCATTGGCCGTGCTGCTTTTTATGGCTGCGGGGAATTAACTTCCATAACGCTGCCGGAAAATTTAACAGAGTTTCCGGATGCCAATTTTTATGATCCCAAAGGCGTTTTTGGAAAGTGCTGGAGATTACAAAGCATAAAACTCCCAAAAAAGCTTAATTATCTGGGAAGCTATTCTTTTTATGAGAGCGGGCTGTCGGAAATCAGCATAAACGATACCCTTGAGCATATCGGCCCCTATGCCCTTGCCACAGAAAGGCTTGTGCATATTTCCCTTCCATTGTCCGTAAAATACCTCGGCGAAGGAGCCCTTCTTTTCGCAAAGGAGGTTAAGGCTTATGAAGGCACGTCGCGGGGGCTGATTTCTGCCGTCAATGCGACCAACAGGAAGGACCCGTATGTGGAGAAAGAATTAAAATGGAAATCGTGCGTTATTACGGTGCTGCACCAGAAAGATGAGAACACGGATAGTTTCATGATTCCGGAGAGCCTGAAAGGGAGTGCGGCATGGAAACTGGACGCGGCGTGGAACGGGAATACGGTTGATTATGCCATATATGAAGAATGTCTCACAGAGATATTGGATTCCGGAGAACGGCTGGCATTTGCCGCCGGGAGCTTAAGCAGGCATCCGGAAGATGATAACAGCCCGATGCTTGCCTATATCAGGAGAGTTTCGTTTAAAATAGCCATGTACTTTCTGAAAGAGAAAAAGATAGAAGAATTTTTATCCTTTTTAAAGAGAGACTATCTGACAAAGGATTCCCTGCAGAAGTTATTGAACTACTGCAATGAAAACGGCTTTACCATATGCTCCGCTTATATCCTGGATTATAAAAATGAGAAAAATAAGCATGGAAACAGCCTGCGTCTTTAGGTGGTGATGAAATTTGAAGGATGAAAAAAGACTTCGTTTGTCGGCTGATGTTCTGCGGATCTGCCGTAATCAGCTATTTTTTGAACTGCGCTTTATGGAGTCCGCCCTGTTCCGGCTGAAAGCCGTACCATTGGAAAGCTTTTCTTTCGGCTCTGACGGGGAGAATTTGTACTACGGTGCCGAATATCTGCTCCGGCGGTATTATGAGCATCCGGATCAGGCGGCGTGCGATTATATCCATGCCGTTTTGCACTGCCTGTTCCGGCATGTGTTCCAGACAGAAAAAGCGCCGCGGAAATTCTGGGATTTGGCATCGGATATTGCGGTAGCGGAGATCATCAGGGAACTGGGCATCCCGGAGATTTCCGCCTGCATTCCGCAGGAATGTTTCCGCATAATCGATCAGATGGAGAAAAATGTTCCGCTTATGGAAGCATCGAAAATTGCGGTCTATCTTCAAAAAATATCCGACGATTTTGAGCAGATTTACGGCGTCACGCAGGAAGAGGTGCAAAAGCTTTTCTTAAGGGACTGCCATGATCCCTGGTATCCGCAGTCGGAAGAAACACAACAGGAGCGCGGGAAAACAAAAAGCGGAGAGCCCCGGCGGGAGGATGATAAAGGAGAAGGACAGGCCGAGGAAATATCTGCGCTGCGGAACGGTTCGTCTGCGTCCCGCGAACGCTTAGAGGAAGAGTGGAAAGGAATTGCGCAGAGCGCAGTCATGGAGGCGGAGCATTTTTTAAAAGATCCCGGGAAAATGCCGGGCAGGATGATCCGGCAGATCCAGAAGCTTTCCAGGGAAAATCATGATTATACGGAATTTCTGAAAAAATTTGCCATGATGGAAGAAGTTATGAAGCTGGACATGGACAATTTTGACATGGTTCTTTACAGCTACAGCCTGCAGCTTTTTAAAAATGTTCCGTTAATAGAGCCGCTGGAATATAAAGATGAATACATTATCCGGGAATTTGCGGTTGCCATTGACACGTCAGGCTCATGTGACGGGATGCTTGTTCAGAAGTTTTTAAGGAAAACCTACAATATATTGAAGCAGACGGAAAGTTTTTCCAAAAAGGTCGTCATTCATATCATCCAATGTGATGCGCAGATACAGCAGGATTTCCGGCTGGAATCTTTAGAGGAATTGGAGAGCTTACTGGGGAATATGGAGCTGTCTGGCTTTGGAGGAACGGATTTCCGCCCGGTGTTCCGGTATGTGGACGAGCTGTGCGAACGGGGAGAATTTAAACGGTTGGGCGGCCTGCTTTATTTTACGGACGGTTATGGCGTATTCCCGGAAAAGCCTGCAAAATACAGGACGGCCTTTGTTTTCATGAACAGGGAAGATGACGTTTTGGTGCCGCCGTGGGCAATGAAAGTTTATTTAGAGGAAGGGATCGATTTATGAATATTAAAGAGGCTAAGGAAGAAATCAAAAAGACGGTAGAGATTTATCTTGACAAAGATGAATTTGGAAATTATACGATACCGGCGTCAAAGCAAAGGCCTGTTTTCATGGTCGGCGCGCCCGGAATCGGCAAGACTGACATCATGCAGCAGATTGCGGAGGAGCTTGATGTTGCGTTAGTTTCTTATTCCATGACGCATCATACCAGGCAGAGCGCGATCGGCCTGCCCGTCATTGAAACAAGGGAGTTTGAAGGGAAAAAGTTTAAGGTATCGGAATATACCATGAGTGAAATTATCGACAGCGTTTACCGTACCATGCAGGAGTCCGGAAAGCGGGAAGGAATTTTATTTCTGGATGAAATCAACTGTGTGTCCGATACGCTGGCTCCGGTCATGCTCCTGTTTCTGCAGCATAAAATTTTCGGGAACCAGAAGGTACCCGACGGCTGGGCGGTCGTAACGGCCGGCAATCCGCCGCAGTATAACAAATCGGTGAAGGAATTTGACATTGCCACGCTGGATCGCTTAAAGTGCCTGGAGGTCACAGAGGATTTTGATGTCTGGAAGGAATATGCCTATGCGCATGGGGTCCATGCCGCGATTATCTCGTTTTTAGAAATCAATAAAGAATGGTTTTATTCCATTAAAACCGACATTGACGGCATTCGGTATGTGACAGCGCGCGGATGGGTGGATCTTTCTATGGCGATCCGGCTGTATGAAAAGAAAGGGTTCCCTGTGGACAAAAGCCTGATCCGGCAGTATGTGACCGATCCGGACATTTCCGGAAAATTCCATGCCTATTACAATCTGTTTCAGAAATACAAAAATGATTATAATATCCCTGACATTTTATCAGGCCAAATGCCGGAAAATTCCCTGGAGCATTTTGCGAAGGCGCATTTTGACGAGAGGATTTCCGTTATGGGGCTTATTTTTGATGCGTTAAATGAAAAATTTTATGAATCTGTGGAAAGGGAACGCGTGCTGCAGATGATTGTGGAGCATCTGCGCCGCATTAAAAAAGAAGCAAAAAACGGGCAGATTTCTATTTTCCCTGCATTGGAAAAGGCAGTGGAAATCATGGAACAGCAGATGCAGAAACAGATTGCCGCAAATAATTTATCCGATCGGAAAAAGCAGGAGTTTTTAAAAGCAATTCGGCAGATGCAGGAATATACGGAAATTCCGTGGGAAGAAAACTCCGAAAAGGATTTCCAGAAACTGAAAAAATCTTTTGACAAGTCGGTAAAGCAGCATAAAAAACAGGTGGATGCCGCCAAAGAGTCTCTGGAAAATGCGTTTCGTTTTTTTGAAAAGGCATGGGGAAATAAACAGGAAATGGTGCTTTTCCTTACGGAGCTGACGGCGGGAGCGGACAGTATGTTCTTTATTAACCAATGGGGAAGCGAGTCCTATTTCCGTTATAATAAGGAGCTTTTGATCTATGACCAAAAGGAAACGCTTGCTATGGAAATCAAAGAGGAGCTTGGGCTGTGAAAAGAATTGTCATTATGGAAGACGACAGAGGATTAAACCAGGGGATTGCGCTGGCTCTCCGGGAAGAAGGCATCACATTTGAGCAGTATGTTTCGCTGCAGGATGCAGAGCTTGCAGGGATGGAAGAAAGAGCGGACTTAATTATCCTGGACATTAACCTTCCTGACGGGAACGGTTTTGATTACCTGCGGGAGCTCAGGAAAAAATCAGAGGTTCCTGTGATTATCCTGACGGCAAACGATTTGGAAATGGATGAGGTCAGGGGTCTGGAACTTGGCGCAGACGATTATATCACGAAGCCGTTCAGCCTGATGGTGCTGCGGGCAAGAATCCATAAAGCATTGGAAAAAGCAGGGAAAAAACAGCAGGTTTACGAATGGGGAGAGTTAAGGTTTGATTTTGAACGGCTGCACTTTTACCGCAGGGAAAGGGAGCTTGACTTAAGCAGGACGGAGCAGAAGCTTTTAAAAGCGCTGGTGGAAAACCGGGGAAATGTCCTGACCAGGGCGGCACTGGTTGACTATGTCTGGACGGACGGGGCGGAATATGTAGAGGAAAATGCCCTGTCTGTTTCCATAAAAAGGCTGCGGGATAAAATAGAAGATCCCGCTTCCGGTAAAAAATATATCCGAACTGTTTACGGAACCGGCTATGTATGGAAAGAAGGGTGAAGCCTGTGTTTAGATTGCTTCGGCAGAGGGCTGTTTTCGAGCGGCTGAACCGGATGATTGACGAGGCTGCTAACGGCACGTTTGAGGAAAGCTGTTATGATGAAACAGAGCTTTCCAGGCTGGAAATGAAATGGAAACGGTTTCTTTCCATGTCAAAATTGTCACATCAAAGGGTGGAAGAAGAACGGCAGGAAATCAAGGAGCTGGTATCGGACATTTCCCATCAGGTAAAAGCGCCGCTTTCTAATATTTTGTTATATACTCAGTTACTGCAGGAATCCGCAGAGGACGAAGATTTAAAGGCGTTAGCCGGGGAGATTGGGCGGCAGTCGGAAAAATTAAATTTTTTACTTGCATCCCTTGTCAAGGTTTCCAGGCTGGAAACGGGTGTTTTTAAAATGGAAGCAAAGCGGCAGGATATTATGCCGATGCTGGCGAAAGCCAGAGAGGGGCTGCTTGCCAAAGCGGAAAAAAAGAGCATTGCCATTTTATTGGAAAATCCCGGGCAGGAAACAGAGGCGGATTTTGATGCCAAATGGACAGAAGAGGCATTAGAAAATATTCTTGATAATGCAGTAAAATACTCGCCGGAACATACAGCCGTTACTATTTCCGTAAAAGACTATGAAATGTTTGCCTGCATCATCATAAAAGACGAAGGGATGGGGATTTCAGAGGAGGAGATCCCAAAAATATTCGGGCGTTTTTACCGCGGAGCGAAAGTACAGCAGGAGGAAGGCGTCGGGATTGGGCTGTACCTTGCAAGGCAGATTATCGAAAACCAGCGGGGATATATCAAAGTGTCCTCTGCGCAGGGGGAGGGGACGGAGTTTTTTGTTTATTTAAGGAAGTCGCTTATGAACAGGCTGTCAAGCTGATATACGCTCCGCCAGGACTTGCCGGAGAGTCTTAAATGTAAAAATTCTGATAGTATTATTAATGCAAGGCAGGAGGTGCTTGATATGGATACAAGAGTAGTTTCTATCGGCAATCAGGATTTTGAGGACGTGATTGCCAAAAATAGTTTTTATGTAGATAAGACACATTTTATTAAGGAGTGGTGGGAAAATCTTGATTCTGTTACCCTGATTACCCGCCCCCGCAGGTTTGGGAAGACGCTGCTGATGAGCATGGTGGAGAAATTCTTCTCTGTGGAGTATAAGGACAAAGGGTATCTGTTTGAGGGGCTGCGTGTTTTTGAGGAGGATCGTTACCGAAAGCTGCAGGGGACTTACCCGGTGATTTTCCTGAGTTTTGCTTCTATTAAGTCCGTAAATTTTGAAGGTTTTTATAGGAAGATCCACAGTGTCATTGGTGAAGTTTATCGTAAGAAAGATTATTTGCTGAACTCGGAAATTTTAGATGAGGCTGAAAGGAAGAAGTTTTTGAAGGTGTTAGATGAGGAAGCAGAGCCGGAGGTTTATGAGGATTCTCTTCGTCTGCTGTCTGATTACCTGTACCGTTTCCATGGAAAGAAACCGATCATTCTGCTGGACGAGTATGACACTCCAATGCAGGAAGCGTACCTGAGTGGGTATTGGGGTGAGATGGTTTCTTTTATTCGCGGGCTGTTCAATACTGCTTTTAAAACGAATCCTTATTTGGAGAGGGCGCTGTTAACTGGTATTACAAGGGTTAGTAAGGAATCCATCTTCTCCGATCTGAATAATCTTGTGGTGGTCACCTCCACCGTCAGGAAGTATGAAGATTGCTTTGGTTTTACGGAGTCCGAGGTATTTCATGCTCTGGAAGAAAGAGGGCTTGGGGATCAGAAAGAAGCCGTGAAGCATTGGTATGATGGCTTTAAATTTGGGGAGTTGGAAAGCATTTACAATCCATGGTCTATCATTAATTTCCTGGATCAGAAAGAGTTTCGTCTTTACTGGGCTAATTCCAGTTCTAATGGATTGATTAGCCAGCTTCTGCAGTCATCTGATCAAGATGTCAAGGAAATGATGGAGGATCTTTTACGAGGTGGGACCATTACTGTTTCTTTAGATGAGCAGATTGTATTTAATCAGTTGGATAAAAGCGTGGACGCCGTTTGGAGTTTGCTGTTGGCAAGCGGGTATTTGAAAGTGGAATCAGCAGATGTGTCTAAAGAGATTTATGTGTTGGCTGTAACAAATTATGAGGTGTTACAGATGCTGAAAAGAATGGTAAGGGATTGGTTTAAGGAATCAAACCATTATAGCAGGTTCGTTCGTGCGCTGCTTGCTTGTGATACGGAGACGATGGAGGAGTATTTGAATCGTCTTCTGCTGCAGGTGGCAAGTTCTTTTGACGGCGGCAGGAATGCCAGCGCTGCCGAGCCGGAGCGTTTTTACCACGGACTGGTTCTTGGCCTGATTGCCGAGCTGGAGGACAGGTACTTTGTCCGGTCGAACAGGGAGAGCGGTTTCGGACGGTATGATGTCATGCTGGAGCCTGTTGATGCCGGGAAGCCTGCTTTTGTGTTGGAGTTTAAAGTATTCAATCCCCGCAGGGAAAGTTCTTTAGAGGAAGCTGCCGATGCGGGCTTGAAGCAGATTGAGGAGAAGCAGTACGTGGCAGAGCTGGCTGCCCGCGGTTTCAGTGCGGAGAGTATCCATCGGTATGCCCTTGCTTTTGAAGGCAAAAGGGTGCTGGTGAAAGAAGGCTGATTTCTGTGAGAAGGTCAAAAAATCTTACAAAACTGTAAGATTTCTGAAAGAACAGGGAAAGATTGTTGTGTTATAAAGTCTGTGTCAGAAGGCACAGGCTTTTTTGAATCTATCACAGGTTAAGGAGGTTTTTTATGGAAGTATTATGCACCCGGCAGTTAAAGAAGTATTACGGAACGAAGGAAAATCAGGTCAAGGCGCTTGACGGTGTGGATCTGTCTGTAAAGCAGGGGGAATTTGCGGCGATTGTAGGTACGAGCGGCAGCGGAAAATCGACGCTTCTTCATATGCTTGGCGGGCTGGATACCCCGACGGAAGGGAAGGTGTTTATCGACGGGAAAGACATTTTTTCCCTGAAAAAGGATGAGCTGATTATTTTCCGCAGGAGGAAAATCGGTTTTGTATTTCAGGCTTATAATCTGATCCCGGTTTTGAATGTCTATGAAAATATTGTGTTTCCATTGGAATTAGATGGAAATACGGTGGATCAACCCTACCTGGAGGATGTGATTTCCACGCTGGGGCTGTCGGAAAAAAGGACGAGTATGCCGAACCAGCTTTCCGGCGGACAGCAGCAGAGGGTGGCGATTGCGAGGGCGCTGGCGACAAAGCCTGCGATTCTTCTTGCGGACGAGCCGACCGGAAACCTTGACAGCCGCACGAGCCAGGATGTCCTGGGGCTGATGAAAACGATCGGGGAACGGTTTGGGCAGACGATGGTTATGATTACGCATAATGAGGAGATTGCGCAGATGGCGAACCGGATTCTGCGGATGGAAGATGGGAGGCTTTTGCAGAAATGAAAAAAGTAAAAAACAGACAATGTGTCCGGCATTTGTCTTACCGGATATTAGTGATGAAGCGGAAGAAAAACCTGTCGGCGGTCCTTGCCATTATGCTGACCAGCATTTTATTTTCGGCATTGTTCACGATAGGGAGCGAGCTTGTTGCAAGCTTTCAGGCGTCTACCATGCGGCAGGTCGGCGGGTGCCGGATGTCCGGGGTGAAGTACATCCTTCCGGAAGACTATGAGAAACTGAAAAACGATCCCGCCGTAAAAAATCCTTCCTACCGTATTATTGTCGGGGATGCCGTGAATCAAGCGCTCAAAAAGCTTTCCACGGAGGTCAACTATGCGCAGGATGGGAATGCGGAAGGAATGTTCTGCCTCCCGACGACAGGGCATATGCCGGAAGAAACGTATGAAATCGCGGCAAGCTCGCTGGTGTTATCCGCCCTCGGCGTTCCGTTAAGGCTTGGGGAGAAGGTTCCGCTGGAAATTGATATCGACGGGAAAATTGTGAAGCAGGAGTTTACCCTCTGCGGCTATTGGGAGGGCGACCGGGTTTCTATGGCGCAGCAATGTTTTGTTTCCAGGAAATACTGCGATATGATGATTCCAGTGCCGGAAGTCCCTTTTTACAAGCAGAAAGGAACTAAGTATGCAGGTTATTGGATGATGGATTTTGATTTTTCCAACAGCTTCCGAATTGAGGGAAAGACAAAGGAACTGTTAAAAAGAAATGGCTATCGGCTGAAACATATGGATTATGGGGTAAACTGGGCGTATGTCACGAGCGGCGTGGAACCGGAGGAGGCCGCTTCGTTTTCTGCTGTGCTGTTATTGATTTTAATTTCCGGCTATCTGATTATTTACAATATTTTCTCCCTGTCCGTTGCAGAGGATATCCGGAATTACGGGCTGTATAAAACGATCGGGATGACCGGCAGGCAGCTAAGGCGGCTGGTAAGATCTCAGGCGTTGTTCTTATCCGCCGCGGGGATTCCGTCCGGGCTTATCATAGGAATTGTGGGAGGAAACCTGTGTTTCCCGTTTGTGATAGAAAATTACAGCGTTTCTGCAGCCAGCAGGCGGATTTCTCCGGTGTTTCTGTTATGCGCCGCGCTCTTTTCTTTCCTGACGGTTTTGTTAAGCGTCAGCCGCCCTGCCCGCCTGGCGGCAAAGGTGTCTCCGGTAGAGGCGCTGAAATATACGGAAACGTCTTCCGGCTCTTTTCGGAAGAAAAAGACAAAGAAAACAAAAAGAGTTTCCATGCGCTCCGTCGGGTGGTCGAACCTTTTACGGAACCGGAAAAAGGCGGCGCTGACCGTCTGCTCCCTTTCCCTCGGTCTGGTCTTGTTTAATTCCGTTTATGTGGCAGTCCGCTCTTTCAGCCTGGATTCCTATACCTCTCAGTTAATGTACGGGGACGCGGTGCTTTCCGACGCTTCCTTTACCAATATGCAGGTATTGAAAAGAAATTTTGAAGGCATCACGGAAAAGGTGCAGAAGGATCTGGACGGTATGGAAGGGATAGAAAGCCGCCACAATGTTTATTATTCCGATGTTTCTTCCCTGGTATCAGACGATGCCGCAGAAGAAAAATTATCTGCCTTTGAGAACCGATGCGCCGATCAATTCAGTAAAGATGATCGTTCCTGGTTCCGGCAGATAATGGAAGGAGATCGGCTGGAGTGCGAACTGTACGGGCTGGATGAATGGGGCTTAGAACAGATGGAGGAATGCGCGGGGGAGTTTGACCGGGAAAAATTTTCCTCCGGGAATTATGCGGTTGCCGGAACCTGGGGAACGATCTGGGGGCTGGAAGGAAAGGACGGCATTTTCTATCAGCCGGGGGAAAAGGCCACAATTCAGTTCCCGGACGGGAAAACAAAGACGTATGAGATTATGGCGGCGGGAAATATCCCCTATGCGCTTTCCTCCCGCGGCTTCACGATGGTCGGGGCGTCATTTTTTATCCCGGAAGCGGAATTTAAAGAACATGTGGGAACTTCCGCCATGCTGACGGTTCTTTTTACGGAGGACGGGAAACGGGATACCGTCAGTGAGCGCCTACAGAGCTATACGGAAACGGAAAAAACGGATTTGTCCTGTATGCTGAAGAAAACCTATGAAGAAGATTTTATGAAATATATCCGGATGTTCTGGGTCATCGGGGGATTATTAAGCCTCTGTATCGGCGTGATTGGCATGATTAATTTTATCAATGCTATGGTGATGGGAATCATCAGCCGGAAAAGAGAGTTTGCCATCATGGAGGCGGTTGGGATGACCGGAAGGCAGCTGAAACAAACCCTGATCTGGGAAGGAAATTATTACATGCTCCTGACAGCTTTCGTTTCCGTCATTTTTGCCGTCATCTCGCAGAAGCTGCTTTTTAAGACATTCCTCAGCGAAATCTGGTTTCTGCAATATCATTTTTCCCTGCTGCCGGTGCTTGCAAGCCTGCCGCTGCTGCTGGTGTTCTCCTGGCTGCTGGCGGAGGCTGCCTGGCGGAGGATGGGGAAGGAGAGCACCATAGAGAGGCTGCGGGAAATGGAGTAAGTCAGGACAGGAGCTTTAACAGACTTTTAATGTCGTCTGTCAGGGAATCGTTCCACTCAAAATAGGCGTTTTCACCGTGGTATTCTTCATAAAAAACAGGGGAAACCGGGGGCTTTTTAGACGGCTGCCGGAAAAAAATCCCCTGTTTTTTGATATAGCAGGTTTCCGGCGACGCTTTCTCCCGCCTGGACCTGTCCACAAATTCTGCCACGCTTTTATGCACCGCCATGTCTTCCTCCGGCAGATAGTAATAATTTTTATAATCGGGGAAAAAATATTTTAATTCCATAAATTTTCCCGGAAGCTCCAGGGTAAGCCCGTGTTCGGAAATCGTGCCGAGAGGGAGGCTGGCAGGAAGAAAAACAGCTTCGGAGGAAAATGTCAGCGATAAAATATAAGCGTCCCCCTGCTCCTTTCTGATCTCATGCCTGGTGCAGGAAATGGCAACTGCTCCTTTTGCCAGCAGGACGCTGCCAGCCAGCGGGCAAAGGCAGAGAAGGCCGCAGAGATCGTCATGGTTGTGGAGAAGCAGGAGAGAGCGGTATGCTTCCGCCTGTTCTTTCTTTTTATAGATACGTTCCTTTTTATATTCTGTGTACGTCCGAATTAATTCTTTCCCTTCCAGGCGGTCGGTTCTTGCAAATCCTGCCAGCGCTTCCAGGGTTCTCTGTTTTTTATTTTCCACTGGGAAGTTCAGCGGGAAAACCACCTTATCTTTATGAAATAACTGGTAAATGTCCACATTATCCTGCTCAAAGCGGAACGGAAGGGAGAGCATTTCACACTTTGCATTGAGATAAGGAAGGTCAAAGCTTCTTCCATTATAATGAAGAAGCAGGGAAAACCGCCCTGCAAACTGATGAAATTCTTCTAAAAGCAGGCGTTCGTCGTCAAATTCTTCCGCAAAGAACTGTAAAAGCTCCCATCCCCTGCGTTCCGGATGGTAATAACAGGCGCCAATCAGGTAAAGGCTGGAGGTTTTTGCGGAAAGCCCCGTCGTTTCAATATCAAAAAATAAAAGCTTCTCTATGCCATGCTCCGGGAACAGAAGTCCCCACGATTTTTCGAAATATTCCGGAAGTTCCGCTAATAATTCCAGTGTTTTTTCCATATGCTAACACAGCCTTCCTTTTTGATTCCAAACCTGCCCGCAGTCTGCAACTTAATTTTGACACAAATTCCCT
Source organism: uncultured Lachnospiraceae bacterium (assembly GCA_947629585.1). Lineage (GTDB taxonomy): Bacteria > Bacillota > Clostridia > Lachnospirales > Lachnospiraceae > MGBC100174. The sequence continues at coordinate 14,660 of CANREH010000045.1, forward strand.
GTAAAATCAAGTTTTAAGTTACATGGTCTGGAGGTAGTTTTGTGGAAAATGACAATAGTTGGAGCCCTTTTGATAAAGAAAAATATGATTTCCTTCGGAAAGAATTAAAGGGGCGCATAGAGAATAATTTAAGCGGCTTCCTGCGCTGCTGTATTGTAGGGGCGCTTGTTTTGCTGCAGATTTTAGTCCTGCTTGCCCTGCCGTTTTTCTTCCAGAAATATACCGTATATTTTTATACCATTGTGGAATTTTTAAGCTTTTTCCTGATTCTGGGGCTGATTAACGACAGCCGCAGCCCGTCTTTTAAGATTGCCTGGATCAGCATTGCGCTGATACTGCCGATTAGCGGGCAGGTAATGTATCTTTTATGGGGAAAGTCCGATTCCAAGAAAAAAATTGAGTCCCGTATCCTTGCGAGGCTCAAGCACGGGGCGCAGTTTCTGGAGGAAGATCCGGAGACGGCGGAAAAATTCCAGAATGCTGAGAAACTGAATATCCGCATGTCGAGGTATCTCTCTCTGGAAGGTTTCCCTTTATTTAAAAATACGGAAATTTCTTACTATTCTATGGGAGAGGACGCATTTGAGGCGATCTTTGCAGATTTGTTAAAGGCGGAAAGGTTTATTCTGCTGAATTTTTTTATTGTGGCGGAAGGTGCGCTCTGGGACAGGCTGCATGAAATCCTTCTGCAGAAAATGAAAGAGGGCGTTAAGGTCTATTTTATGTATGATGACTTTGGTGCGATGATCCGCACTCACAAGCATTTCCGCAGGGACAGAGAAGCGGAGGGGATGGAGGTGCGCGTCTTTAACCCGATCCATAAATATATGGATAAGCTGTACATGAATTACCGGAGCCATCAGAAGATTGTGGTAGTGGATGGGAATATCGGCTATACCGGAGGCTTTAACCTGGCGGATGAGTACGCAAACCTGGTGGAGCGTTTCGGCATATGGAAGGATACTGGAATCCGCCTGGAAGGGGAGGCTGTCTGGGGGCTTACCGTGATCTTTTTCCAGATGTGGGAGGTCTGCAGCAGGAAAGAATTTCCGGATTATGACAAATTCCGCCCGGTCAAAAAGTTCCCTGAAAACGATATCTATCTCCATGTCATTTCCGACGGCCCCGCTACAAAGCATTGGCCGATCGAATCGATCTACCATCAGATGATTACGTATGCCGGGAAATATCTGTATATCATGACGCCGTACCTGATTATCGAGCAGGATATGCAGGATGCCCTGATTACGGCGGCGCAGAGCGGCGTGGACGTCAGGATTTTAACGCCCGGCATCCCGGATAAGAAAAATGTCAAGCTCCTGACGGAATTTAATTACGGAAAGCTTCTGGAACATGGGGTCAGGATATTTGAATTTGTCCCGGGATTCGTCCATGCCAAGTCCATCATCAACGAAGAATGCGGCATTGTCGGGACAGTCAACATGGATTACCGCAGCTTTTACCTCCACTATGAAAATGCCGTCTGGATCTATCATAAAAAGACAGTGGAAAAAATAAGGGAGGATTTTATGAAAACCCTTGCAGACTGCCGGGAAATTACGTATGAAGAATGGAAAAACCGCCCGTTCCCCGTGCGGGCGAAACAGCAGGTACTGAACCTTTTTTCAACGCTGATGTAAAGGCTGAAGAAACCGTTACAGAGGCTGCAAAAAGGTAAAAAGAAAGGAGAACCCAAAATGTACACAAATATCTGTAAACACTGTCATACTGTCTTTCAGTCGCGTATCAGGACATATAGCTGTAAATCCTGCAAAAGGCTGGATGAAAGCCACTTTGACGATATCGAGGAATATCTGAAAAAATACCCAAACAGCAATGCGCTCCAGATATCGGAGGAGCTTGGGATTATGGCATATGAGGTATTGCAGTATATGCAGGAGGGCAGGCTCATGAAAGTTCATGGGACATTTTCTAAAATTAAAGATTAAGAGAAGCATCTTTTGGCGATACTCCGGCTAAAAATTATTTTAACTGCGGATGTTCTGCCGGGAAACACCTGCAGTTAAAAGACCGGATTCATCTAGAGAGTTTATATTTAAAACATCATCTTTATGCAGCCATAGTTTATTTGATATGTAACGAGAATTGTGAAATTCAGTTACTACAATATCATTTTGTGTTTTTCCTTCAAAATCACAACAAGAAATAAAATCCATCCCTAATAAAGCCTTTGGTGGCTCTATAATATTATTCTCACTTCTTCTTAAAATAACTTCTTCCTCTTTGTTAGGTATTATCAAATAAAAATAAAAATCTTCAAACATACACCCATTTAAAATTACATTAGAAGCTTGACACAGAATACCTTGCCTTGTATCACCAAAAGTAGCATTAAATCTCATCTTTTCATATTTGCTATTTCTAAGCTGCTCTGCAATTAAAAATCTCTGTTTATAGCTGGCAGAATCAACTTCAATAAAAGCAGGCAAAGTTATAATAGTGTGTGCTGCTCCCGTATCAAATTTGAAAAAAACATCATTATAATCAGTATCAGGGAGTTCGCAGTTAACGGAATAAGAATTGTCATCTGCACTATACTTTACAATAAGATCATTAATCAATTGCATTCACCTCTTCACTCCTCCGACTAATAAAGAATTTATATTTCTTGCCCTTCCTATTATTCTTTTTTGCAAACTCTATTAAATTCTCGTTATACTTTTCTTCTGCAGAAACAGCAAAAACATAAATTTTTCCTGTCCCAATGCTCTTTGTTATACTGATACGATCTAACGTAGAAAAATTCAAAATATGTGGCTCCGTCTTTAAAGGTTTTCTAAAAAACATAACGCCATCCTGCACCTCATAAGTTTTTGGATCAAATTGAATTCTACTGCCGTTCACTACAGCATCAATACTCATAGAATCCAATTTTTCTGCTGTTACATTGGTCAAATCCTGTAATTCCTGCATAATTATCATTCCTCTCTTTTAATTTGGTTGAAATGTTGATTACCAGCAAATCCATTTCCGGCGGTTCCTTACTCAGGCTATGCTCACGCTTGAAATGAAGTACATCCCTATTTTCAGTATAAACCATTCTTGAAGAAATTTCAATAAGAAAACTTGTGTATATGTATATATAATGAAAAAATAATTGTATTACGTAATATACAATAGTAATACACTCTGTTTTTACATAGATATAATACAAAGACAAGGATGTAAATTCCACCGGAAATAAGCGGAAATTAAGTAAAAGTAAGCCAAAATAAGCTTATTTAGCAAAAACGCAAAAAGCCAAAACAAGAAGAAAACATTTTATTTTTAAAATCTAAATCATTAATAACGTATTACGCAATTTCCTATAAAATAATGATTTCCAAGAGGAAGCAGGGGAGAAACCGAATGTAACAAAATGATATTGTGTTACATTCAAAAAAATTTGAAAAATTTTTCCGTGGCTAAGACCTGCCACAATTTTAACAATTCTTTTTATTAGTTTGAAGATATGCTTTGTCACAAAAGAACAAAAAGGAGGATTTTATGAAAACAATCAACTTAAAAAGCGGAATGATTTTCCTGCTGTTCGTTTTTTCTCTTGTGCTTTTCCCTGCCGGGAATGTAAAAGCTGCCGTATTGAAAATACGTTACCATGACACTACGTATTCTTATTCCGGCACAAAGGCAGGCGTTACCATAGACGGAAAAACCGCTGATCTGGGAGACTGCCCGGGGCTTATTATGGATGATACGATCCTGCTCCCTCTGGAAGAAATCTTTCAGGACGAGCTTGGCGCGGAAACTTCCTATGACAGTGAGAGCGGGGAGATTACCCTGTCGAAGTTCGGGAATACGATGGTAATGTACCTTGACAGCACCATAGCCTATGTGAATGGGGAGCAGACAGAGCTTGATACCGTGCCCCTTTCTGTAAAGTATGTCGCCGCTTCTGAAACGAGAATCATGATCCCGGCGCGCTCTGCCGCAGAAGCGCTTGGGTTTACGTATACATGGAATTCTTCTAAAAAGCGCTCGGAAATTACCATGCCTTTCAATATTTATTACGATGGGGCATGGACGCATTATACCTCGACGCAGGGGACCGTGACCGTAAACGGTTCCAAAGTCTCGCTGGGGAAAATGCCGGCGATTAAAATCGGCGGCTCTATGCTGGTGCCTGCGAAAAAGGTTTTTGCGGACAGTGATTTGGGGACTTCTTATCAGTATAAGGAGTACCAGGACGGTGAGGAAATTAAGAAGGAAGCCATCATCAGCGGGAACAATAAGACGCTTACCTTTACGATGGGAAACAAAACCGCGCTGTTGGACGGCACGGAGGTAAAGGCTCCGGTAACGCCGCGGGCGGTCATCAACGGTTATAACAATGTGGAATATATCATGGTTCCCGTGAAGTTTATCGCGGAACAGCTTGGCTATTCCTATACGTGGAACACGAAAACCAAGACTGCGGAATTATATACCACGGAATCCGACCTTCTGGAAGATAAGGAAATGTATTTTATCAGCCAGAACAGCTCCGAATATTCATCCTATGTCGATGCCGTGGCTTCTTCCCAGACAAGCTATACGCTTGCCGGAGAGGGGACCGGTTCCAGGATCAGCGGTGTGTTTTATCAGGAGAACGCCCTGGAAAATGGAGAGCGTTTCGTTATTTCTGCCGAGCAGCCATTTGGGGAAATCCAGGTTTCTTACGATGAGGCAGCCGGGCAGATCAGCGCAGTATGTAAAGGCATGGCGTCTGAGGATACCGCCTATCCGTTTGAAAATGCAGTCATACCGCAGGCTGTCAGCACATATAATGGCAGTACGGAAGAAACGACAGTCGTTTTTTCGGTTTCTGACAGCGCCATTTCCTATCAGGCGTCTCTTTCCGAGGATCAGGCAAACCTCTATATTGATGTTTACAAAAACTGCCTGACATCGGTATCTGCCAGCCAGTACGGGACGCAGGATCTCCTTGTCCTTACAGGCGCGGCGGAGCTTTCTTACAGCTATACTGCAGAAAATAATGTCCTCCAGATTACATTTCCGTATACGGAATGCCTTACGGAGACAGAGTTTGCATCGGATCAAAGCCCTTTTTTAAAGAAGGTTTCCATAGAACAAAAGGATCAGGATCTGTGCGTAACCGTCCAGTATCAGGGGATGTTCTACCTTCAGATCACGGGCTCCAGCTTCCAGGTTATTTTTTATGATGCGGACGACGAGACGGCAAAGCCGGATTCCGCAGGGTATGATATTTATATTCCGCTGCCGGATGATGTGAACTATAAGAAACTTACCGATAAAGATCCCTATGCGGATAAAAAATTCCAGGTACTGGTTCCGGGAGATCAGACGAATTACTACCGCAAAAACCCGATTATTTCCGGCAATGATGTGGTGGAAAAAATCAAGATTTCTTTAAACAGCTCCGGGAAAACCGTCATTACGGTAAAAACGTCAAAGATTCGCGGATACCGCCTGAATAATGCCGGAAATGCCGCAGGTATCCGTCTTGGCAGTCTGAAAAAAATGTATTCCCAAATTGTCCTTCTGGATGCAGGACACGGCGGAAAAGATTCCGGCGCCGTGAATGGGAAATATATGGAAAAAGATTTTAACTTAAGCATTTTATATAAAAAAGCGAAACAGTATTTTAACCAGTCAGAAACCATCAAAGCCTTTTGGACAAGGGCGGACGATACGTTTATCAATCTCTATGAACGGCCGAAGCTATCCAAAAAGGCAAAAGCGGATATCTTCATCAGCCTTCATATGAATTCCGCCGACAGCTCCGCTGCAAAGGGGCTGGAAGTGTATTATTCTAAAATTAACGACAGCAAAGGCAGCTCCGGGCTGACAAGCAAAAAAATGGCAGAGTTTTTCCAGGACAGCCTGATTTCTAAGATCGGCTGCTATGACCGCGGGTTTAAAAGCGCGGAATATGTGGTATGTAAATATAATACCGTTCCTTCCATCCTGATTGAACTTGGGTTTATTACAAATTCCCAGGATTTATCGCGCATGAAAAGCAGCAAACTCCAGGATGAGGCGGCAAAGGCGATTTATGATACTATTGAGGAGCTTTTTGAAAAATACCCGACAGGACGGTAGAGAGGGGAAAGAATGGTTATGAAAAAAAAGAAGCAAAAAACGGTTTGGAAGTCTGTGCTGGCTGTGGAGCTGGCGCTTGTCTGTATCTTAAGCGCGGCAACCTGCGGATCAAAGCTCATTGCCAATATTAAGGCGGAAAACGGCCTGGAAAATACCCAGACTGTCAGCGGGCAGTCGATTTCTGCCGAGCCGGACAGGGATGATCAGGAAGAAATGCGCGCTATGTGGATTTCTTATATTGAATTTTCTGACGAGCTTGCAAGGCTTGGGAAAGAATCCTTTACGGAGAAGGAATTTCATGCTTTTATCAACAGGGTATTTGATGACTGCGTTTCCTGGAATATGAATACGGTCATTGTCCATGTGCGCCCTTATGGAGACGCTTTTTACCCGTCGGAATATTTCCCGTGGTCGGAATATATCTCCGGAAAGCAGGGAAAAAATCCCGGCTTTGACCCTCTGGAATATATGGTCAAAGCGGCGCATGAACGGGATCTTAAATTGGAAGCATGGCTGAACCCTTACCGGATTGCGACAGGTACGACGGCAAAGAGCTCACTTTCTTCCGACAATCCTGCCAGAAAATGGTACAGCAGCCGTAAGGTGCTTTCTTTGAATGGAAATTTATACTACAACCCGGCAAAAAAAGCGGTCAGGGAGCTGATTACGGACGGTGTCCGGGAAATCGTGGAAAATTACGATGTGGACGGCATTCATTTTGACGATTATTTTTATCCGTCCCTCGGAAGCACTTATAAAAAATCGTTTGACTATAAAGAATATCTTTCTTATAAGGAAGGAGAGGACGAACCGTTAAGCCTTGTGAAATGGCGCAGGAATAACGTCAACCTGCTGGTGAAGGGCGTGTATGCTGCGGTCAAGGAGGAAAATCCGGACGTAGTGTTTGGCATCAGCCCGGCAGGGAATATTTCCAATTTATTATCAAAAACCGCTTACTATGTAGATATTGAAACATGGCTGTCCCATACTGGTTATGTCGATTATATCTGTCCGCAGGTTTACTGGACATTCGATAACGGGAAAGATTCTTTCGACACGGTGACGGAGGAATGGCTGTCTTACATGGAAGAAGACTCCATAAAGCTTTATATCGGAATCCCGGTCTACAAGGCTGCCGCCGGGAAAAATTCCGTCTGGGATTGGGCCCAGTGGCACGGCAAAAAGAATATTTTAAAAAAGCAGATCAAATACTGCCGCAACATAGAGAGGATTGACGGATTTTACTTTTTCAGCTACCAGAGCTTTATCCAGAAGGCAGATAAAAAAGAAATAAAAAATTTATTGTCAGTGCTTAACTAAGGGAAATCGAACTTGCGTTCTGTGCCGTTTTATGGTAAAATACGGCATAAGCCAGAAAAGGAGAAACAAAATGATTTCCTATATCAAAGGTGAATTAACAGAAATGCAGCCGGACGCTGTCGTGATAGAAAATCATGGGATCGGGTATGAGATCCGTGTGCCACTGACGATATTTGAGGAGCTGCCGCATATTGGCAGGGAAGTAAAGCTGTATACGTATCTGTATGTACGGGAAGATATCCTGCAGCTATACGGTTTTCTGCGGAAAGAGGATGTGGAGGTCTTTAAGCTGCTCCTTACCGTCAGCGGAATCGGCCCGAAAGCAGCCGTCGGGATATTGTCCGCCATTACGCCGGATGATCTGCGTTTTGCCATCCTTTCCGAAGATAAAAAGACGCTGTCCAAAGCGCCGGGCATCGGGGCAAAGACCGCAGGAAAAATGATTCTGGAATTAAAAGATAAATTTAAGCTGGAAGAAGCGTTTGCTTATCGGCTGGCCCATCAGGAAACCCCGGCGGAGGATATTCCGTCCGATAAAGAAGAGAAAGAAGCTTACAAAGCCATGCGCAGGGATGCGGTGGAAGCGCTGACGGCGCTCGGTTATTCCCAGACAGAAGCGTTAAAGGCAGTCAACAGCGTGGATATGGACACTATGAAGGATGTAGAAGATGTATTGAAGGCTTCCTTAAAAGCATTTTCTTTCTGATATTTTCACAGGAGGCAGAACATGGAAAAGCGCGTGATCTCAACGGAACTTATGGAGGAAGATTACAGAATAGAAAACAGTCTGCGCCCAAAGCTGTTATCCGATTATATCGGACAGGAAAAGGCAAAGGATAATTTACGAATTTATATCCAGGCGGCAAAGGAGCGGAATGAAGCATTGGATCACTGCCTGTTTTACGGCCCGCCGGGGCTTGGGAAGACGACCCTCGCCGGAATTATCGCCAATGAAATGGAAGTGAATTTGAAAATCACGTCCGGGCCTGCTATTGAAAAGCCGGGAGAGATGGCCGCCATCCTAAATAATCTGCAGGAAGGCGATATTTTGTTTGTGGACGAAATCCACCGCCTGAACCGCCAAGTGGAAGAGGTGATGTACCCGGCAATGGAGGATTTCGCTATTGACATTGTGATCGGAAAAGGGGCAGGGGCGCGGTCTATCCGCCTGGAACTGCCGCATTTTACGCTGATTGGGGCGACGACAAGGGCGGGGATGCTTACCGCGCCTTTGCGCGACCGTTTCGGCGTTATGCACAGGCTGGAATTTTACAGCGAGGACGAATTAAAGCAGATTATCCTCCGCTCTGCGCAGGTGCTCCGGGTGGAAATTGACAGCGAAGGCGCCGGGGAGCTTGCCAGGCGTTCCAGAGGGACACCGAGGCTTGCCAACCGCCTGTTAAAGCGTGTCCGGGACTTTGCGCAGGTAAAGTATGACGGCAGGATCACGAGGGAAGTCGCGGAGTTTGCACTGGATCTGCTGGAAGTGGACAGGCTTGGCTTAGATCATCTGGATCGCAGCATTTTACTGACGATGATGGATAAGTTTGAAGGCGGTCCGGTCGGGCTGGATACCCTTGCGGCGGCGACCGGGGAAGATGCAGGCACGATTGAAGAAGTGTACGAACCTTATCTGATTCAGAACGGGCTGATCCAGAGGACGCCGCGAGGAAGGATTGCGACCAATGCCGCCTATGAACATTTTCATAAAAAACGAGAGCAGCACTGTAATAATTTGTAAGAAATTGAAGAAACTCAAGTCTTGTAATTCTGCCCTTTTCATTGTATGATAGAGATAATGAATTTAAGTTGAAAGGGACGGACAGGGGATGAATGCTAAAAATCAGGTTGAAGTAACCATTAATGGAAGGAAATATTACCTCAAAGGCGCCGTAGAGGAAAAATTTCTGCGGAATGTGGCAGCTTATATCGACAGAAAATATGATGAAATTAAAAATGCGGACAATTACCAGCGCATGGATTCGGAAATGAAAAAGGTATTGCTGCATTTGAATATCGCGGGGGATTATTACCGTCAGAAAGAAACCGCGGACAAGCTTCTGGAAAAAGAGAAGGAATATAATAACGATATTTTCGAGTTAAAGCAGGCGCTCATTGAAAAGCAGGAGATGATCGCGGCCCTTCAGGAAGAACAGGAAGGGCTGAAAGGCGAGCTTGCTTCCGCTGAGGAAAGGCAGGATGTCCAGAAAAAACAGCTTGAGGAATTGAAAGAGCAGCTTGATAACCGCGGACAGATCATGGAACAGGCGAAGGGGCAGAATGATCTGGCTATCAATGAAGAGCGGGAAAAATCCAAAAAAGAGCAGGAAGCGCTGAAAAAATCCTTCGACGAAAGAATCAGCCAGCTTCAGGCCCGGAGCAATCAGGAAAAAGAACAATTACGGCAAAAAGCAGAGCAGGCAGAAAAAGAGCTGATGCAGAAGCTTGAGGAGAAAGAAAGAGAGCTACAGCAAAAGGCTGAGGAGAAAGAAAAAGAACTTGCACAGACAGAGAAAGAATTACAGCAGAAAGCAGAACAAAAAGAAAGAGAGCTGACGCAGAAGCTTGCACAGAAGGAAAGAGAATTACAGCAAAAACAGGCGGAAAAGCAGGAAGCCCTTCAGAAGATGGAAGCCGATTACAGAGAACAGCTCAGAAAAACCGAGTCTGCTTATCAGGAGAAACTGGCATCGTTAAAATCCGGCTATGACCAGAAGTTAAATGCACAGGAATTAAAGCATGGAGAAAAAGTCAGCAGCCTGAAAGCAGAGCATGAAAAAGATATGGCTGCCCTGCTTTCGGAACAGGCGGACAGGCTGGAACAGACAAAAACAGCGTTTGAGCAGGAAAAATCAGTCCTGCATACGGAAATTGAAAAGCTTGCTTTGGAGAAAAATCAGCTCGCACAGGAAAAAGCGGAAGCAGAAGCAAATTCATCTCTGGTCTATGCGAAAGAAGAAGCGCTTCTCCATACCAAAAAACAGCTCCAGGAACGCCAGATGGAGCTTTTGGAGAACGGGCAGAGGCTTTTGGATTTACAGTCTTCCCTAAAGGAAAAGGAATCGTTGTTAGAACAGCAGAAAACGCAGCTTTCCGAGCTTTCTAAGCTCCAAAAGAGCAATGAAGAAAAAGAAGAGATCATTAAACAGCAGAATAAAGCGATTTTTGAACTTTCTAGGGCAAAAGAAAGCTGTGAGGAAAAAGAGGAGCAGATCCAGAAGCTGAAAAAAGAGGCTTCCGGGCAGATCCTCCAATACGGGACAGTCATCGAAGGGCTGCAGGCGGATAATAAATTATTAGAAGAAGTCGTTGACGGCTATAAAGAAAAAGTGAAATCTTTGGAGGACCGGATTGGAGAGCTGTTAGAAGGGCTGCAGAAATTAAAGCAGAGCCAGATAGAATTACAGCAGAATAAAGAATTGAACAAAGAGCAGAACAAAGAACCAAAGAAAGAACCGACAGCGGATAAAACGCCCACGGCGAAAAAAAGAAAAATCAAAGTCAAGGTTCATTTACCCGAACAAACTTCCGAAATGGAATCAGTTTTTGAAGAAGACAAAAAAGAAACTAACAGTATTGTGGAGACAAAAAATCGGGAAACAGAAGCACAGGAGACAAAAGAACAAAAAACGGGAGTACAGGAAACAGAAAAACAAGAAGCCACAAAAACACGGGAAACAAAAGCGCAGAAGATAGAAGCACAGGAAATGGAAAAGTGGGAAATAAACATGCAGGAACAGGAGGCTTCCGCAGCTCAGGAGGAAATAAAGGCAAAGCCTCAGCTTTCTTCCCGGTTTCAGCGTTCCAGAAAGAGAAAGAAAAGATAATCCTAATCTATTTTCAAAAGTTCAGGCGGTCTTTCGCTTGAACTTACTATAAAAGCCCAGTCTCCATACAGGAACAGACGGCAAGCTTGCTTGCCAGCCTGG
>CANREH010000046.1 GCA_947629585.1 uncultured Lachnospiraceae bacterium
CGAAGGACTTCACTTTCATGGTGGTCAAACGCCAGATGAATCCCCTCGACATAAGGAAGGTTCGTGGAAATATCATGGTCAGTCACAGGAATCAGCCCGTCCTGCATATCTTTTGGATGTACGAACTTGATATCATCATTGCCGTTCTCATCCTTGTCAATCATATCAAGCTCTTTCAAAATCATGGCACAAACCAGGCCATCAAAGTCGCTTCTCGTAATTAATCTATACTTCTCACTCATGACGATCCTCCTTATCTAATTAATCATAAGTGTATCACAACTTAACGCTTTTGGAAAGTACCTTTTGGAAATATTTTGAATAAAATGTAACTTATGTTTTTATAATCTTTACATATTTGCATGCCTTACGGTATCCTATCCTGGAAATCATGATTCCGTTCTTTTCATTGCTTGCATGAATCACTTTTCCATTCCCGATATACATGGTAACATGGCTGATCCTTCCATGTTTTTTATAAAACAGCAGATCCCCCGGCTGAAGCCTGGAGCGGGAAATCGCTTTCCCATTTCTTGACTGAGCTGAGGAAGAACGGCTTAAATGATAGCCAAAATGCTGATAAATCCTCATCACGAACCCGGAACAGTCTGTCCCATGCTTTAAGCTGGAACCTCCATAAACATAACGGTTTCCCAAAAACTTTTTTGCATATTTCACGATTTTAGCCCGCAGGCTGCTTTTCTCTCCTGCTTCGGTATTCCCCGTTTTTACCACATAGCTTATTTTTACATAGTCTTTCGAAAGGAACGCCCTTTTGCCGCGATAGCTGATGCAGACCCAATCCTTTAAATTCGAAGCCTTCAGCATCTTCTTTCGTTCTTTTCGGTTTATCTGCCTGCGCAGGCTCTTATTCCTTTTCAATAATTTCCTGACATCAGCTTTGGTGACTGTTTCCAATTTCAAATCTGCTTCCGCATGTTTCCCAAACTTTCCATAAGTTCCCGCATCCACCGTAGGAAGCGCGCGGATATTCAGATTGGAAGTCTTTACAATGGCATATTTTTTTGCTTTTTTCAGTGCCGCTGCCTCTGCCTTCTCCCCCATAAGAAGGTAGTCTGTGGAAATATATCCTGACACTTTTCCGGACTTTATCTTCGCCCACCCGTTTTCATAAACCTCCAAAACATCACAGAAAGTATTATTTTTTAAATAACCTACAATCTCTTCTTCCGTACCCGGCTTTTTTCTGACATTCAGCTTAGAATCCACCTTTACGCATCCTAAAATATGGTAAGATAAATTCAGTTTCAGCTTCTTCCCTGTTGTTTTCTCATCCGCAGTAATTATTTTCGCGCTCAATGCAGAAACCCTTACCGCTGTACCGGAAACCTCCGCAGCCCCAATGGCTCCTTCGGAAACCTCTGTAACCCCAACGGCTCCTTTGGAAGCCTCTGCAACCCCAGCGGCATCTTCCGAGGTTTCCCCTGCCAAATCCTCCCCGGATATAATTTCTTCTCCTTCTGCCTCTCCCCATTCCTTCCCATACGTTTCCTGTGTCTGCACGGCCTCTTCCGCAAAACTATGCTTCACCGGATTTCCCAGCAAAAACACAGCCGCAAGGACAGTGCAGACCAGCTTTTTCCCTTTTTCTTTCATGGCTGACTCCATTCATTACAAATTGTTTTACAATTTATTACAAAATTGTTACATTTTGTAATTATATCAGCGCTGGCGAAATTTGTCAAGAAAAAGTCAAGCCATGGCAGACGCATACAAAAACTGCTGCATTCCATTTTAAAGAATACAGCAGTTTTCTCCTATTCTCCACTATTACTCCGCCAGCCTATAATGTGTCAGCAGCCCTTTTAAGTTTTCCGCCTGTTCGGAAAGCTGCTGGCAGGCCGCTGCGCATTCCTCGCTGGTAGCGGAATTGGTCTGTACGACATCAGCTACCTGGGTCAGAGCCTTATCAATCTGGGATGCCTCTGACGCCTGGATCTCCTCTACAATACGGTCAATTTTATCCATAATGTCTTTTAATGCCGTTTCTGTATTGGCGGCAATCCCGGAGCCTTCTTTTACCTTCTTCATCGTATCTTCAATTAATTCCGCCGTTTCTTTGGACGCCGAAGCCGATTTTGCCGCCAGGTTCCTGACCTCCTCTGCCACGACAGCAAAGCCTTTTCCATGCACGCCTGCCCTCTGCGCCTCAACCGCCGCATTTAACGCAAGGATATTGGTCTGGAACGCAATATCGTCAATGACCTTGATAATCCTGGAAATATTTTCCGAAGATTCATTGATATTATTCATCGCCATTACCATTTCCTGCATTTCCTGATTGCCGGAAACAGCGCTCTCCCTCGCTTCTTCCACAAGCTGCCTTGCTTCCTTCGTCTGCTCGGCGGTGCTTTCGGATTTGCCGGAAATATCCTTTACGGAAGCGGAGATTTCCTCAATCGCGCTCGCCTGCTCGGTCGCGCCCTGCGCCAGGCTCTGGCTTGCCATAGAAATCTGCCCGGAACCGTTATTAATCTCCCATGCCGCCGTACTGATATCATGCAGGACGCGGTTATTGTCCGCTACCATTCTTTTGATAGCGGCATTCATGCTGTCCTTTTCAGAGCGCAGCTCTACCTGGACACGCAGATCGCCCCTGGCAATGTCATTTACAATCGTCTCCTGCTTCCTGATATTTTCTACCATATTGCTGACGCTTTCCAGCATTGTGCCGATTTCATCCCGGCTGGTTTTTTCAATCACGACATCCGTATCGCCTTCTGCGATCTTTCTGGAAGCCTCGGTAAGCATATGGACAGGCTTTTCCACAACTGCCGTCATAATGGAAGCAATCACGCAGGCAATAATCACCGCTGCTGCCATCATAACACCCATAATCGCATAGTTGATAAGGTTCTGCGAGTGCATATCCTCCTTCATTTCAGTTGCATAGGTATTTAATGACGCCATCATATTAATCAGGTTTTCCCTCGCAACATTGGCGGAAGCCACTCCATTTTCCATAAAATAGTCCTGCGCCGCTTTCATATCCCCGGAACGGACATAGGCGATGCTGTCGTCCACATCCTCCAGATATTCCTCTACATCCGCCTTTGCTTCAGAAAGATAATTCGCGCAGTCCTCACTCAGCGGAACCGCTTCCACACCGGCGAGGTAATCCGCAATATCTGTTTTAAAGCCTTCGATTTTCTCTATCAGTTCCTCATGCTTATCCGTGTCTTTTTCATAGAGATACAGAATGTTGCGGATATTGACCTTAACTTCATTGAAATCAGTCAATGCCATAGCCGCTTCTGCCTGCACAATGCCATAATGGTCATAAAGATTATTGGCAATATTTTCCGCTGATGAAAGAAAATGCATCCCTATTAAACTAGACACTACCATCACAATAACAATCAGCATATAAGATGTAAAAAGCTTTACCGATATTTTATTCATACCATTTCCCCCTCTTATGTCCTTCCCATTTCTCTTTCGCTATATCGCCTGCCCTGTATAGGCATTGATGGTAATATAACCAAAATCTAACGCATCCCACTCATTATCGTTCTTTTCTACGGTATATTCCTTCTCCAGTTTCTCATAATAATCGTCAAACTGTGATGTCTCTTCGGCGCTGATGGCATTGGAAACGGCAGAATCATAGCTTTCCGTCACCTTATTATTTACCATCTTAATTAAATAATAAGCGTCCTCCCTTTCTATCATATCCGTCATTTCCCCGTTTTTCATCTGCATGATTTTCTTTAAATTCTTCTTGCCGTAGGTCGTGGTGTCCTTCGTGATATTCTCGGAAGAATAGGTAATCGCCGTTTCATCCTCTCCCAATACGGTGCTCAAATCCTCCGCAGAAGCAATCTTGTCTTTTAACCCTTCCAGCTTCTCCAGTGCGGCTTTCAGCTCCTCTTCCGGCACATCCTCTGTCTTATTGTCCTCATTGGTCTTCGTCTTCTGGATTTTAAAGACCCCAATCCCATACTGATGATAATCCTCATAGTTGAACCCGTCTTTAATTGCGTCGTCGTCAATATCAAAGGAATCGATCGTATCCTGCTGGAAACGGGATGCAACCTCCAGCTTCTGAAGAATGGCAGTTAAGGCAGAATCCGTAAATCCATTTGACCTTAAAATAGCGGAATCCAGATTCTCCTTCGTATTGGAAATTACCGTCTGCACATTGGTCTTATCCTCGTCCGTAACGCTGTACCCCTGCTTTACCGCTTCCTTATAAAGGATCTCATTTTTTACAATATCATCCCATGTCTGGGCCTTCACCTGATCCAGGTTGGTATCCCCTGTTTCTTCGTCCACCACCTGATCCCAGTAGCTCATGTTCATGTAGCTCTGGTAACTGTATTCTGTGGTAAATCCCTGATACTCCCGCGAGAAAATATAATAACGCACATCGTTCAGACGGTATTTATCCCCGTTAATCGTCAGCAGCACCGGCTGGTAAAGCTGCTCAAATGCAATGACAACACAGACGGCAATCGTCAGAATAACGCCTATCGTCCCCAGCACAATCGCCCTTACGTTAATGTTTCTCGGCACGGAATCCAGCTTTCTCTTTTCCGTCTCCTTTTTGTTCTCTTTTTTCTTGTTCATAATTTATAGTTTCTCCTTTCTTTTTCGCTTTCACTCTCACCCCATTCTCCCTACTCCTCAGATACTTCAGCCGGAGCTTCCACCGACTCTTCCTCCTCCGCATCTATGGTCAAATTGCCGATAACCACCTGATCCCAGCGATCCTGATTAATCTCCACCTGATACGCCTTTTTAATTTCATTATAAGCCGCCTCAAACGCCGCCGTCTGCGCATCCTCCACCGCTGTCTGCACGGCCGTGTCGTAGCTTTCCGTAGATTCATTATTGTCCATCCGAATCATGAAATAGCCGTCGTCTGTCTCAATAACGCCCGTATGCTCATCATTTTTTAAGGCGACTGCCGCTTTTTCCAATACTTCCCCTAACTGCTTGTCCCCTTCCATAAACAGCAGTGACTCCACGGTAATCCTTTTTTCCGATTCCGGGACAACCTCTTCCATAGTCTTTCCCTTTTTCAGCTTCTTCCCATACTGCTCCATGCGTTTAACGGCTTTTTTCAGTTCCTTCTTCGGGACATCCACCCAATAACCTTCATCATCCTCTTCAATATTGTCAAGCGACATAATCTCGATGCTGTATTCCTTATAATCCTCCGGATTGACGCTGTTTCTGGCCGCTTCTTCATCAACGACTAATTTTGCGTCAACATCATCATACAGTTTCGTCGCCAGGGAAATCTTTTTAAATATTTCCACCAGCAGCTCCTCCGTCAGCTCCGTAGTTTCCTTCTGGCGATCCGACATTTTCTCCCAAATGCTGGAAGCATTGGATTTTGCCTCTTCCTCATCCTCCTCTGTCAGCTCGTAGCCCCGTTTCTGCGCCTCCTGGTAAAAGACCTCATAGAGCTGGGCAATTTCCAGGATGTAGTCCTTAATCTCATCACGGACGGTCCTCCCTTCTTCTTCCTCCACCTCCAGATCCCAGTAGCTTGTCCCATAAGTCGCTTTATAATAAACATCATAATAGCTGTATTCCGATTCCTGCTCCATGATATAATACATCATGGTATCCATCGCAATCTTCGTGTCATTCACGGTAATGATCGTCTGGCTTTTCAGCCCCCCGCCCGGCAGGGAAGCGTCCTCAGAGCCGGAACAGCCTGCCAGCCCCGGCAGCAGCAATAACAAAAACATTGCCATGATTAATCTTTTCATAGTTTTCATTTTTCCATCCTTTCTTTATTTCATGGTAACAGTTCAGCGCGCCATTCGCAATCCCGCACTCCGCGCTTCAAAGCCTGCCGGCGGAACTGTTACTATTCATGTAAACGCCGAATCATCTGGTAAATAACCCCATTTTCCTTAACCAGCGATTTTGTATGCGCAAAAAACAGAATCCCGTCGCTTGGGGAAATAATCTCTGATAGAATTTCCCCTTCAAACGGATCGATGACCTGCGCTAAAACCTCCCCGAAATGGACTTCGTCGCCGGGGTTCTTTAATCTCCGGTAAATGCCGGAACAGTCCGAACGGATAGAAAACAGTGCATTTTCCTCAATCACGGTCGAAATATAACCGCTGTGGCAGTTGTACTTTAAAATTCCCATCCTCGTCAGAAACCTTAACACCGAAGAAACCGCCTGCATGGCAACCGTCTCATTGATCTGCTCGATCATCCCGGCATAGACGGAAAAAGCATTGGTGCCGGACAACTGCCAGTTATAATTTAGTGTCCCTGTATCAAAAGGATCCGGCTTTCTTGTCAGGACATACGGAAGCCCGAACAGATTGGCAAGGCTTTCGCTCTGGCGGCCTGTCTTCATCATGCGGACATGGGGGATAAACGCCCCCGGCGTATGGAAGCTCGCAAACTGGATTCCATACTGATATCCCTTCACCCGCTCAAAAATGCCTGCGGCAATCCTCGGGGTCGTTTCCCCGTTGGCATCGCCCGGAAACATCCGGTTGATGTCGGTGTTGTCAAGCTCCCAGAACCGTTTTTCTATATTGGCTGAAAAATGGTTTACCGACGGAATCACCAACAGCTCTTTTTTGGCATGGATATCCCCGTTTCTCTCCAAAGCCGTCAAAATCCGGATAAGCTGCGAACAAATATATAACTGCTGTACTTCATTTCCCCTGGTCGGGCCGACGATACATGCCGCCCTTTCCCCATAGCCAAACCGATACCCATAAATTTTCATTTTCTCACGATAAGGCATATCAAGGGAAAATATTAACTCCTTATACATAACTTTCCTCTTTTATCACTATAAGCTACATGGCTAAAATCCTTGCAATCAATGAGCCTTCATAAACCACAGGATACTCTCTCATAGAAAAAATCATGCCGTCGCACGGAGCAAAGATTTCCTGCTTTTTCTTTCCCTCAAAAGGATCGATAATCTCACCTACTAAATCTCCTTCGTATAATTCTTTAAAATTCTCCGTCACCGGAAGAAAAATCCCCGACGACTGGGAATGGATCATATAAACGGCGTGTTCGCTGGAAACCAGCGGAACCGTAAGCTCCAATGCAGGCCCGTCCCACATCCCGAGCTTCTTCATAATCCTTAAAATTCCTTCGGTAATCCTGTCGCCATACTCCTTCGTAATCCGCATCCCGACACCCATCTCAATCGCAAAGGACGGAACGGAAAGGCTGTTTAAAGTATGCACAAGCGTCGCCTCAAGCACGGTCTTCGATTCACTCACCCAAATAAAATCCACATTGGCCGACTTCGCATATTCCATAACGGAATCCGCATAATTCGACGAAAGCCTTGCCTGGGGGATTTCCCGGATAAAAATATTGCTTGCATGGAGATCAATACATAAATCCGCCCCCATGATATCCTGAATAAGCGCCGCTGCCGCCCGCTCTACCAGATCTCCTTCCGGATTTCCCGGGAAGCTCCGGTTCATATCCAGGTCATATCCCGGAAAACCGCGGTTATTCGACTCCATGCCAAGCGGGTTCACCGCCGGATAAATATCAACCGTTCCATGCAAATGCTCCTTCTGTTCCTGGAGCCTGCGGTTCAGGGCATAAGCGATATACTGCCCTTCAAACTCGTCCCCGTGGATACCTGTCACAATACAAAGGCGTTTCCCGGCGCTGCCATCTTTTGCAATCCTGGTACGCCGGATATGAAATGCCTCCCCTACCGGAAGCCTCATAGAAATTACATTTCCCTGCATGGCATCCTCCTCATTAATAAGCATTCAAAATTTATGATACTATACTTTCTGGTTGATGTCAACGAACAGTTTCGGGCAAAAATATGTAAAAATAGGACTGGATCTTTTTCTTTTTATGTGTTATAATAGCTACCGTTCTTCTGGAGACGTACTCAAGAGGTCTAAGAGGTCGCACTCGAAATGCGATAGGTCCGTAAGGGCGCGTGGGTTCAAATCCCACCGTCTCCGCTTGGACAAAGCCGCCGAATCCAAGACGAGTTCAGTTTTAAAAAAAATGCTTGCATTTCTTTTTGCGCTGTGATATAATAGTGAACGTTGATTCGGTAAGAGTCTATCAGATGCAGGAATGGCGGAATTGGCAGACGCGCACGGTTCAGGTCCGTGTGACAGCAATGTCATGAGGGTTCAAGTCCCTTTTCCTGCACGAAAAGAGCAGATAATTCTGCTCTTTTTCTTTTTAGAAAGATATAAACAGGAAGGCTATGCCTTCCTGTCCGTGGTATTTTCCTATTAATAATGCCTTCCAATGAGCGGCTTATTCACTTCTCCTGTCAGGCTGTATTCCTTAATCAGCCCTTCGCCATTCTCAAGCTTCCTTCTTTCCCGCTCTTCGTCCCACTGATCCAGCTTCCAACTGACAAAAAAGATGACTGCCAGCAATAAAATCACGCCAATGATGGTAAGGATCATATCTCCACCTCCTCTTTTTAAAATTTGCCATAATCCACGAAAATCCCCGCAGATTCACAGCTATTATTATACAATTTTTCCAGTCTTAATACAAGTTTTTTTTACAAATTGTAACCAAACTCTATAGCATTTTTAAAGTAACTCTATCGAGTATAATCTCTTTTTCTAAAATCTGTTAATGTATCCCATAGTAGTTCCCTGCAAATGCGATAGTACATTTTCTACATTTCTAAGGAGGTTTTACCGATGAAAGATACTTTTAACGCCGCAATCGGCCAGAGAATCCGCTCGACAAGAGAATTAATGTCCCTCTCCCGGGAACAGTTCGCAGAGCTTTGTGATATTTCAGAAAGTTTTTTAAGTGATATTGAACGGGGCAATAAAAGCCTGACTACCAAAACGCTTTATAAAATATGCACAGCCAGCAGGATTTCCCCTGATTTTATTGTTTTTGGCACATCAAAAGATAATTCCGACCTTGATACCATTGTCGAAATGCTCCATCATGTTGATAACCGCCATATTCCTTACATCATCAATATCCTGAAAGAAATCCTGCTTGCGATCAACATTGACAAACAGCAGATGGAAACCCACTAACAGCATTACTGCAAAACTCGGGAACTTTGAAGGGGCTGTCGCAATAAGAACAAAACATCCTTAGTGCGGCAGCCCCTCCGGTGGAAAATCTTCCGGCACAAACAGCCATTTTGAAGATGCTGCACAGGGAGGATGAAGAGAGGATATTTGCGCCTCACGTCCGCAAACATACGCTTCCAGTCCGGTCTGTCAAAATCGGTTTCCGACCATCCGTCATCCGTATCAGGAAAAATCCGGAAGAAAATCGGAACTGTTTTTATATTTTTTTTGCTTTGTTACATTCTTTCTCTAAAGCCGGAAAATTAAGGCAAATCTTTCTTTTCCCAAATGGCTCATCAGATGTATAGATACGATATAATTCATTTGCCAGTCGTTCAATTTCAGCCTGATTGGACTGGCACCAGTCAAGCTCCTTGATACATAACTTTTTCCAGCGGATCAGTTCCTGACTATCCTTTGGGTGGATCTTCAAATCTATTTCAGTAACGTATTCATCACGCACAGGAATCATATTGTTAAGATTCAATGCTGCCAGCACCTTACCATTCTTATCACATATTTTTCGGAATGTAATATTCTCACGCATAGATTCAAAATTTTTATTCTTTTTACCGGAATTGGATGTAAAGGGAATACAGAATTTTGAACCATTTACCAAAACAACAATTCCTAAGAATGGACGAGACTGCTTTCCTATCTGTGGAGAAACAGAAGGAACATTGTCATCCACATTATGCAGATTTCTTATGTACTTTATATTGACATTGTATAGCTTAAATCGTTTACTCATTATTCCTCCATAACACAGGAGGCTATGCAGCAGCATAGCCTCCTGGTAGCATCCGTCGCAACGGAAAACTCTCTTATCGGTTCCACTTATAGGTAGGACTCACCTGATGATTGCTCATCTTTATATTTATTATACACAAAAGCCTGAATGTATGCAATAAATTTTTGTCAAATTTTCCTTTCCAAACGCCGTTCTTCCATCCGCTCTTTAACTTCCGCTTTTTCCCGGCGCTTTTCTTCCAGACGGGCTTCCATTTCTTTTTTTTCTTTCCGCCTTTTTCTGATTCGTTCCTCGGCAGACTGGCTGTTATCCTGCGTCCTCCGGGTGCTGTTATTTCCGGCGTTTGCAGTTCTCATGCCGCCGCAGGCAGATGTACGATTCCCATCTGCATCGTATTTTACGATTCTGCCGCCTAATTCTGTGCCATAACCCTTTGCAAACGAATATACCTGTGCATTTGCCGCAGCCTCTCCCGATAAGTTCCACTCTATTTTCTTTGCAAATTCCGGATCATCCGCCATTTTCTTTAGACAGTCATAAGAAAGATTTACGACAACCTTATTGGAACTGCACCGCATTTCACCGCCGCTTGTATTAAAAGTTATCTGTGGGAATTTTTTACATAATTTTTCATAATATTCCTGTACCTTATTCCCACTGCTCTGCGCCTTTTCAGCTTTTGTTTTCTCCGTCCGCCCATTTCCCGCCGCATTGTAAACTGCGCTATTATAATAGTTTCCATAATTATTTGTAATCTCCATTGCCATCATATCAACCTCCATAAAAATAAATTTTTTATTTCTTTCTATATCGTATTTTTTTATTCCGAAGTCCATAGATATGGTGTGAACTACGGCATTTTTGGCGTAAACAGTTCATACATCATAACTGTCAGGATAAATTTCTTTCCTCCTTCCGTTTCCTGAATGGAAATATCCAGATCGCCCCTGTATTTTCTCGCACACCTTTGTATGTTCTCCATCCCCAGGCCATGACGCTGCCCGTCCTCTTTGCTGCTGACTGGCAGGCCTGTTTCCCTGTCCATAGCCAGCCTCCCGGAAAAATCATTCACAACCTCAAGAAAGAATAAACTGCCCTTCTGGTAAGAGCGCACTCTGATTTCCTTTTTCCCCTCCATTTTGCTGACGGCTTCCATCGCATTTTCCAGCGCGTTATTTAACACAATCCCTATATCATAAACATCAATCTGTTTTTTACCGGGATAGGTAAAATCCGCCTGAAAGGATATGCCCTGCTTTTGGGCCTCCTGCTTTTTCTGATGCAGGATGACATCTGTGATCGGATTGCCTGTCTGATAAGAAAAATCAAGCCTGCTTACCGTTTCTTCCATTTTTCCAATGTAATGCTCCAGTTCTTCCCGTTCTTTCCCTCCATTTCTGCCAATGACCGCCGCTATGCTTTCCAGGTGGCTTCTCATATCGTGCCGAAGCCCTCTCATATCAGCATAGATGTCCTGTATTTCCGCAATTTCCCTCTGCATCTGCCGCATTTCATTTTCCAGTATGGAGCGTTTCCGTTCTTCCTCATTCAGCAGCACCAGCTTTTGGAACAGGGTAACGGAAGATATATTCACGCTTAACAGCAGGAGACAGATAAACGGCACCCAGAACAGAGCAGCAGGAACCTTATCAAAGATTGTTGCCGATACGCCTTTTTCCACCGACAGGATCATCATTTTCAAGGTAATGGAGATACAAAGGGCGGATATACAGGGAAGCATCAAAAAAGCATTCTCGTGTTTTTGCAGCCGGTAATTCTTCTTTACAAATTTTGCGGACATGATAAAAAGATAGCTGTTAAGCAGCAGCGCATACAGCAGAATGATAACTGTCCAGATAATCCCATTGGAAACCGCTGTCCAGTTTCTCACCATATCCATACTGTTCATCCGTCCCTTTTTCAAAAAAACATCAAAAATGCGCCAGCCTGCCTTATTTAAACTGATATACAAGACCGTTATGATATAAAGAATCATCTCTTTTCCGCCTGCAAAGCTGGCTGCCACGAAAAACTGTTTTGGCAAATCTCTTTGATAAAAAGCCATTTGCAGAAACAGGACGATCCATATGTCCGCGGACACTTTTACGATGCTCCCAAGCGGACAGGCGCTGCTGATCCGTCCTCCTGCCAGACTTTCCAAAATAAAATACAAAAATGTCCATGCAGGCAGTACAGCTTTTCTCTGCATTTTTCCTTTCAGAAACTTATCCGTATAAATGCTTCCCGCTATGCTTTCCACAAGACAGATGCCGAATGTAATTCCCGCCTCAAACATTGACTATCCCTCCATTTTTGGCATAATTCATATACCGCCTGACAAAATCCGTATATTTTTTCTGTGCGAGGAGCAGTTTATCTCCATTTACAGTCTCAATCATATCTATGCCATAGGAAGCGATTTTTTCCATATTCACAAGATAGCACCTGTGGCAGCGGTAAAAGCCGCCGCCTGCCGCCTGTTCCCATTCCTCCATTTTCCCATAGGTTTCCATTATCCCTTTTTTCGTATGGATAATGACTTTTTTGTTGGCGCTCTCTATATAAAAAATGTCCTTTAAGTACACTTTCTTCTGCATACCTGCACTTTTTCAAAAAGGTACTGTCCTTCCTGTTCCTGCATTGCGGACGCTTCTTTCCATGCCCGCCCGAAAACATCGGCAAATTTTTCCTTATTCAGCGGCTTTAGCAGGTAATGGAATGCTGACACATCAAACGCATCATATACATATTTGTCATACCCCGTTACAAAAATAATAATGCTTTTTGATGTTCCTGTTTCTTCCTGCTCCTGCCGTATCCGCTTCGCAGCGTCCAGTCCTGACACTTCTTTCATTTCCACATCAAGAAAGGAAATGTCAAAATTCCCGTCCGCCTTTAACATTTCCTCCCCGTCTGCAAATACCGTAATATCTGCATTGGAGTCCTGTTCTTTTATCAATGAAACGATATGCTCCCTTGTAGCCTTGTCATCATCGCAGACTGCAATCCTCATATTCCCGCTTCCTTTCCCTGCTTAATTTACTCTATGTATATCGGCATATGTAATATCAAAGTTGGGGAACAGGGTGTGAACTACGGCATTTTGGGTGTGAAATCCTTTCATTTGTCCGATAACTGCCGTCTGAATTGATTTTCAACATCTTCCGCCCTGCCCTGCGGTGTATATTGCCGCTCATATTTTGGACGCAAAAAAGCGCATGGTTTACAATTTACTGTTCCATGCGCCTTTACGCTGTTATTTTGATATTAAATTGTCGGTTATGCTAACTGCATGACCTCGGCTTCAATCTCTTTTAATTCATCAAATGACAGAGAAGATACACAATCTGCAATTTCTTCCAATGTCATTTTTCCCTTTCTTATCAGTAGTTCGGCTGTCTTCCTTTCTGTTTCTTTTTCAATATCTTTCGCATAAGTCCTCATAATCTGTTCTTCATCAAACAAACTCATCATAATCGTTACCACCTCCACTTCCTTACTACTTAAATACTGTTTTAAGATATTCCTGTCCTTGCAGATACGGATCGTTTTTGTAACTGCTTGTTTCGTCATTCCATGCTCTTTTATCTGTGCATCAAAAACTTTACAAAAAATAATATACTGATTGATAATATTGTCCTTGTTACTCTCATAGATTACTTTGGCTTTTACCTCAATATCAATATCTTCACCGTCAAAAAATTCCTTTGATAAAGATATGGTATCGGGTTTTCTGCCTTTGCTGCCTGTGTATATAATATACAGTTCCGGCTTTGGCATTTTTACCTTCTTACTCTTATACAGGCTTTGGCTGGTTCGCTCAAAATATTCATGGTAACTCTGCGCTAAATACAATAATATTCTGATTAAAATATTCATTGTCCAGCTTGACTGCGCTTCCAAAAGCAGCAGCAATTTATTGTTGCCTGCCATTATACCCAGATCATTATATAAATTATCCGTCAATACATTATCTATCGTAACAATATTCAATGTATTCTCTGTTGCGTCCGTATCTTCCGGGTGCAATGTTTTATATAACGCAAGTAAATTTTTCTTATCTTGAAAAATGTCAAGAAACACACTGTTTTTTGCGGTACGCTTTGCCTTCACTCCCTGAGTCCGTTTTGTACTATCCGACACCTTATCACCTCAATTTCTAAAAATGTGTGATATACCACATTTTGATTATAGCAAAAACCACTTGTTTTTACAATAGAATTCACATTAAATTTCTTCCTTTTTGCTGTCATCATATGAAGTTCCTGAATCGCTGCATTCAACAGGCTGCACTGTCATTTCTAAACTGTGTCAGACAAAAAAATCAAAACTGCCGCCGACTGCTTTTTCTTCTTCCAGCTTATTCTTATCGTGAATATTATATATCGCTTCTTCGGCTTTTCTAATCATTTCCTCCTTTGATTTTGCAAAAATAACCGCTTTGTCATTGGACAGTTTCTTTTCCTGCTGTTTTTCTTCTGCTTTTTTCCCGGCTTTTTCTTCCTCTTTTTTCTTTTTAACCCGATCAGCGGCTTCTTCACTCTGCCGCTTTAAGCCGTCAAAAATGCTGTTTTTCTTTTCCACTAAAGACCATGAACTCATATTGCCATTTTCGTCAATATAAAAACCGCCGGAAATTAAGTTTAAGCCATTTTGTGACAGAGTATTTTTCAGCCATTTCTCAGCGGCTTCCACACCGCTTAACATCTCATCTAATTTTTTTGCTGTTCCCTCATCATCCTCTGCCTGCGCCAAAAACGCCGGGTTAATAGTAACGCCTTGAAAACCTTTTGAGGAAGAAGGAACCGATCCCTGCGTCACAATTCCCTCCGTAATATCAAAGCCGGAATATTTCTCCTGCAATGTTTCAAGTGTGCTTTTTTCCCTGCCCGTTTTCTTTATTTCCTGTTCCCTGCTGTTCACAGCGTTTGCATAACTGCTATACACATTGTTAATTTCCATTGACATACATTTGCCCTCCTTATATCCATATTTTATGTAACAGTTCAGCCAGCTCGATTTGGCTGCTTTGCAGCCTGTTTCGCCGCTAAAGCGTTACTATATTTACTGCTTATTGTTTTTTCTGCTGCAACAATACTGTTGCCATAAATTCCTTTTTCCCTACCCGGATATCTATATCTCCCCTGTATTTTTCTGCCTCACGCTTCACATTGGACAGCCCGATTCCATGTATGGAAGCAAGTTTTCCGGCAGCAGCATTTTCTTTTGTTGAAACAGGGAGCTTTGTCTGTTCGTCAATAACAATTTCTCCTTCAAAAGAATTTCTGACTTCAATCAAGAAAAACTTTTTCTTCTGCCTGCCGGACAAAATAATATATCTCTCCTTTCCATCCATTTTTTCGCAGGCTTCCAGTGCGTTTGTAAGCAGATTGTTTAAAATAATACCAATGTCATACGCATTGTATCTGTCAGACTTCGGGTAGGAAAAATCTGATTGAAATTTTATCCCTAATTTATCCGCTGCTTTTTTCTTATCGCCTACAATCACATCTGTAACTGTGTTTCCTGTCTTAATACTCAGCTCAAATGCCGCCATATTTTCATCCATTTCAGCAATATATTGTTCCAGCCCGTCATAATTTCTGCTTTCTGCAAGTCCCTTAATATTTGTTAAATGTCCCCTCATTTCATGCTTTATCTGCTGTATGCCTTTATAAAACTGATCTACTTCCTCTATATGCTCCTGAACAGCATAAACCTGCTGTTCCTGAATAAAAAAACGCTGCCTTTCCTCCTGCATTTCCACCATTTTCCGGCAGGATAGGATTGTCATGATAATCCCCAGGTAAAACAAAACAGCCAGCAAAGGCACCAATCCCAAAAATGCCGGATATTGTTCATAAATCCGGATAACCGTACCCTCTTTTATGGTTATCCACATTCTCTGCACAATATAAGAAAATATAATCCCCGCAGCAGGCATCAGGCACAAACAGCATAATTCTTTCAAATGTAAATATAGCCTGCTTTTTTTCCATATTTTACTTATCCATACAAGCATAAGGGAACAGACAGCCGCTCTCACAAAAGCCATAATCAGATAGTGAATCAATGTATGTTTAAACTCTGTTTTCACACCATCCATAACATACGGACTCGTTATAAAGGCGAACGTTTCCGTGATTAAAATACTAAACTGTGCTGTACTGAAGAACAGGCTTCCCCATAAAAAAGCCAGATTCTTTTCTATGCCCAAAGAACGGGAAGCCATTACCAGTAATGCCATTACGAACAGCAGAGATAACCAGCTATATACCGGCACAATATATCCCACAGTAAATGGCATGGCGTAAATTACAAACACCATGATTGCCTTTTTTAACTTTGCAGCACTCTGTTCCCTGCGTCCTGTCATAATCGAACAGAAAAAAGCAGCTAAATAGCAGCCATATACCAGCCTTTCTGTTAAGTTAATCAAATCCACAATCAGTACTATTTCCTTTTCGCCCATTCCCTGCCCTCTATCTCATAAAACGCAGATACGCCTTTACAAAATCATTATACTTACGCCTTGAAAGCAGCAGCTTATCCCCGTTTGCCATCCTCACTTCTGTTTTGTCGTATTCGTCTACATAAGAGAGATTTACCAGATACCCTCTGTGAATACGGTAAAACTGTCCCTGCAGCTCTGTTTCCAAATCTTCCAGTCTGGCATAGTATTCCAGTTCACCCTCTTTTGTGTAAAGCACTACTTTATGGTTTCTGCTCTCCAAATAGTAAATATCATTCCATGCGACTGCTTTTTTTGTATCGCCCGGCATAATAAGCAGCGTTTTCTTTTGCTGCTCCTGCTCTGCCGATACTTTTTTTACCGCTCTGTCAAACACTTCGGCAAACTTTTGCGTGTTAATCGGCTTTATCAGATATTGTAATGCGTCCACGTCAAAAGCGTCATAGACATATTCTTCATAACCCGTAACAAAAATAATAACTGGCTGTTTCCCTTTATCCCTGCTCCGTATTTCTTTTGCAAGCCACATGCCGTTTTTATCCGTACCGCCATTGCCGGACGGACTGCTGCTCATTTCTATATCCAAAAAGATGATGTCATGCTCCCGGTTTCCTGCTAAATACTCATCAACGGACGCATACTCTGTAATTTCACACGCCGCATTCTGCTTTTTGACAAGAGAAGAAACATAGGCTCTTACATTTTTTTCATCATCACATACTGCAATTTTTATCATACTGCACCTCTTTTCTGCTCCCGTTTCCTATATCGGAAAAAAATTTTTTTCATTTGACACCAATAGCGTGAATGGCTGTTTTGAGAGCGTGAACGGTTACAGGAGATGAAACACGCTTTGCGAGTTGCCCGCGGCAAAGAAAAAGACGTGCAGAAAACAATCGCTTTCCACTCGTCTTTTTCCGCGCCCTGTGCGGCAGCCTTTTTTCAATTACAAAAATCAATTTCTTTGATTAAACTTCAAATAACAAATCACCATAGGACGGAACCGGCCAGAATTCCTTGTCAACCAGCATTTCCAGTTGATCCACCGGAGTTCTTAATTCATTCATGGCAGTAAATACCACATCTTTGAAGAATACCGCCATTTCCTGTCCTTCTGCTTTGCCTGCTGCCTCTTTTGTCACTTTCTTTAAGTTCTCCAATGCAGCCTTTGCCTGTGCCAGCAGGGAAGAGCACTCCTTCAAAAGCCCTGCCTGCACGCTCATGTCAGCCTCCGGACACGCACTCTTAACGGCATTGATGGAGTCTGCAAGGCTGGTTGTATATTTAATCACAGCCGGGATATATTTCTTGCTTGCCATCTCAATCATCGTCTTTGCTTCAATATTAATGGTCTTTGAATAAATCTCATAGTTAATCTCCGCGCGGGACTCTAATTCCACTCTGGAGAGAACGTTGAATTTCTCAAACATCTTCACATTTTCTTCTTTGGTCAGCTCCGGAATGGCATCCACCATCGTCCTCATATTCGGAAGCCCGCGGCGCTCTGCCTCGGCAACCCACTCGTCAGAATAACCGTTGCCGTTAAAGATAACCCTCTGGTGTTCTGTCAGTGTCTTCTTAATTAAATCATGGACAGCCAGATCAAAATCCTCTGCTTTTTCCAGCTCATCCGCAAAATCGGACAGCACATTGGAAACGATGGTATTGAGCACCATGTTCGGCCCTGCAATGGACATCGAGGAGCCTACCATACGGAACTCAAATTTATTTCCGGTAAAGGCAAACGGGGAAGTACGGTTACGGTCTGTCGCATCCTTTTTAAATTCCGGCAGCGTATGTACGCCTGTGCTTAAGTTTCCGCCCTGCTTGCTGGTCTTTGCCTCTCCGGTCTCAATCAACTGGCTTACCACATCCTCCAACTGATCGCCGAGGAAAATGGAAATAATTGCAGGAGGCGCTTCGTTTGCCCCTAATCTGTGGTCATTTCCCGGATTGGAAGCAGAAAGCCTTAACAGCGCTGCATTATCATCCACTGCCTTAATGACGGCAGAAAGGAACAGCAGGAACTGAATATTGTCATGCGGCGTTACGCCCGGATCTAATAAGTTCTTTCCCGTATTGGTGACAATCGACCAGTTATCATGCTTGCCGGAACCATTGACGCCCGCAAACGGCTTTTCATGGAGCAGGCACTCCAGGCCATGCCTCTTGGCAACCTTTTTCATCGTTTCCATCACTAACTGGTTATGGTCTGTCGCAATATTCGCCGTTGCATAGATCGGCGCAAGCTCATGCTGTGCAGGAGCCACTTCGTTATGCTGCGTCTTTGCAAGGATTCCCAGCTTCCAAAGCTCGATATTCAGATCTTTCATATAGGAAGCGATTCTTTCCTTGATGGCGCCGAAATAATGATCTTCCATCTCCTGCCCCTTTGGAGGCATAGCGCCAAATAAAGTACGACCTGTGAAAATAAGGTCTTCCCTCTTTAAATATTTCTCATGGTCTACAATAAAATATTCCTGTTCCGGCCCCACAGAGCAGGAAACGCTGGCAACCTCGTCATGCCCGAACAGTTTTAAAATACGGACTGCCTGCTTGCTGATGGCTTCCATAGAACGGAGCAGCGGTGTCTTCTTATCCAGAGCCTCTCCCGTATAGGAGCAGAATGCCGTCGGGATGCAGAGGGTAACGCCTGCCGCATCCTCTTTTAAGAATGCCGGAGAGGTGCAGTCCCATGCAGTATATCCTCTTGCCTCAAACGTTGCGCGGATACCGCCGGAAGGGAAAGAAGAAGCATCCGGCTCCCCTTTTACCAGCTCCTTGCCGGAAAATTCCATAATCACGCCGCCATTATCCGTCGGTGCAATGAAAGAGTCATGTTTTTCAGCAGTAACGCCCGTCATTGGCTGGAACCAATGGGTATAATGCGTTGCTCCTTTTTCCAGCGCCCATTCCTTCATGGCATGTGCAACAGCGCCGGCAATTTCCAGATCCAGATCCTCGTCATTCTCAATCGTATGCTTGAGCTTTTTATATACCGGCTTCGGTAAACGCTCTCTCATGACTGCGTCGTTAAATACGTCCACAGCAAAAACCTGTTCAATTACACTTTTCTTTTCCATAAAACATTGTCCTCCATTCCGCCGCAGAGCGGCTATTCCTTTCAGGACATACACCCTGAAACAAAAACAGCGTTCTCAAAATTGCCTTTTGAGAACGCCTTCGTTCAACTATCTGTCGCCTGACAGCTTATAACATAGCACATTTGATTTCAAAAGAAAAGACCCTTTTTTGAAAAAAAAGAAAAATTTTTCCTTTTTTTCATTTTTAGGAATAATTGCAACTTTATCAATCCTCTTTCTGGAAAAACCACTTAAGAAAATTAAGTTTTCTATTGATTATTACCCGATTTTAAGATTTCTCTTGCAACTTTCCCCCTTCTGTGCTATCCTAAGCACCGAGCGGTATCCTTATGGAACAGCATCAGATGATTTTTGGCTGCTTTTGGCAATCGCCGGAGGTGGTTATTTGGAACTGAAAACTATCGGCTTTATCGGAGCCGGGAAAGTTGCCTGCTCGATGGGAAAATACCTAAAAGAGCAGGGATTTCCGATTTCCGGTTATTACAGCCGGACAGACGAAAGTGCTCTGGCGGCGGCACAATTTACCGAATCAGCCTGCTACCCAGCTTTAAACGAGCTTATGAATGCCAGCGGTACCCTTTTTATCGCAACCGGGGACGATGCAGTCCCTGCGGTATGGGATCACATGAAAGCATTATCAGGTTCTGACCGTACATTATTACACTCTAAAATAATCTGCCATTTCAGCGGCTCTTTATCATCTGATGTCTTTTCATCAGCGGAATTTCATATCCACGCTGCCAGCGTCCACCCTATGATGGCATTCCCGGATAAGTTTCACTCCTGGGAACAGTTACGGACGGCATTTTTTACGCTGGAAGGTGATGAGGCTGCTCTCGCCTTTTTTTCCACGATGTTTCAAAAAACCGGAAACCACTTTTCTGTGATTCCCGCTGACAAAAAAGGGCTCTACCATACGGCGGCCAGCATGGTAAGCAACCAGGTCCTGGCGCTTCTGGATATCGGGCTTTCCCTTTTTATGGAATGCGGCTTTTCCAGGGAAGCCGCTTATCAGGCATGTTCCCCGTTAATCCTTAACAATGTGGAGCACATCCTGGCAGGCGGCACAATGTCGGCTCTGACAGGCCCTGTCGAGCGCTGTGACATAACCACGGTAAAAAAGCATTTAGACAGCCTGGAAAACAGGACATGGAACGATCGGGAAAAAATTTTAACTATTTACCGGCTGCTTGGGGAACGGCTGGTACAGATTTCTGAGAAAAAGCACCCGGAACGGGATTTTTCAGAAATCAAAACTTTATTAGGAGGGTTATTATGAAAAATACGGTTGTTACCTTTCAGGAGGCAAAGGAAAAAGGGGAGAAGCTTTCCATGCTGACTGCCTACGACTATTCTACCGCAAAGCTCGTGGACGAAGCAGGGATTAATTCCATTCTCGTCGGGGATTCCCTGGGAATGACCATGCTTGGCTATGAAAATACTTTATCCGTTACTATGGAAGATATGATACACCACACGGCCGCCGTGACGCGCGGCGCCAAAAATGCGCTTGTCGTTGCCGATATGCCGTTTATGTCTTACCAGACTTCGGTTTATGACGCCGTCGTCAACGCCGGACGCCTGATCAAAGAAGGCGGTGCGCAGGCGGTCAAGCTGGAAGGCGGGAAAGAATTCTGCGAACATATCCGCGCCATTGTAAACGCTTCGATTCCGGTGGTAGCGCACCTCGGCCTTACTCCGCAGTCCATTAACGCTTTCGGGGGCTTTAAGGTGCAGGGAAAAGGACAGGCACAGGCGCAGAAGCTCTTAGACGAGGCAAAGGCGGTACAGGAAGCGGGCGCTTTTGCCGTCGTATTGGAATGCGTGCCGGAAAAATTGGCGGCCCATATCACAAAAACGCTTGCCATCCCGACCATCGGCATCGGAGCAGGCGCAGGCTGCGACGGGCAGGTTCTGGTTTATCAGGACATGCTCGGCCTTTTCTCTGACTTTAAGCCAAAGTTTGTAAAATGCTTTGGAAATATCGGCGAAGCCATGAAAGAGGCTTTCCGGAATTATGATAACGAGGTAAAAGCGGGAACGTTCCCGGCAGCCGAACACACCTTTAAAATAGACGATACCATTATTGACAAGCTATATTAGAAAAGAAAGGGGAAGCCAGCAAAAATCGTAACAGTTCAGCTGGCAGCAGTCATATGAAAATTTCAGGAAATATCAACGAAACCAGGACAATCGTAAAGGAATGGAAGCAGCAGGGGCTCAAAGTCGGGCTTGTCCCTACGATGGGCTATCTCCATGAAGGGCATTTAAGCCTCATCCGGCGCGCAAAGGCAGAAAATGACAGGGTCGTTGTCAGCATTTTCGTCAATCCCATGCAGTTTGGCCCGACGGAGGATCTGGCAAGCTATCCGCGGGATCTTGACCGCGACGCCGGGCTCTGTGAAAACGAAGGCGTGGATCTGATTTTCCATCCGGAGCCTTCTGAAATGTATGAAAGCGATTTCTGCTCCTATGTGGATATGTCGGGGCTTACCGAGGAACTCTGCGGAAAAAGCCGCCCTGTCCATTTCCGTGGCGTACAGACCGTGGTTTCCAAGCTTTTCCACATTATTCCGGCGGATCACGCCTATTTCGGGCAGAAGGACGCACAGCAGCTTGCCATTATCAAACGCATGGTGCGCGATTTAAATTTCGATATCGAAATCGTCGGCTGCCCTATCGTCCGCGAAGAAGACGGTCTTGCGAAAAGCTCCCGAAACACCTATCTGAATAAAGAAGAACGGCAGGCGGCGCTGATCCTAAGCAAATCCTTAAAGGCTGCAAAGGAACTTACGGAAAACGGGGAGAAGGACGCGGAAAAAATTATTTCCTGCATCCGGAATATCATCCATACAGAGCCGCTTGCCAGGACAGACTATATTGAAGTGGTCGATTTTGACACCATCAAGCCAGTCAAAACCATAAAGGGAACGACTTTAATCGCCATTGCCGTCTACATTGGAAAGACGCGCTTAATTGACAATATCATCACAGCTTAGGAAAAGAGGTATTTTATGACACTTACCATGTTAAAGGGGAAAATCCACCGCGCTGTCGTCACGCAGGCGGAGCTGAATTATGTCGGAAGCATTACGGTTGACACGGATTTAATGAAGGCCGCAGGAATCCTGGAATACCAGATGGTGCAGATTGTGGACGTGGAAAACGGAAACCGTTTTGAAACCTATACGATTGCCGGTGAAGCCGGGAGCGGGATCATCTGCCTAAACGGCGCCGCCGCAAGGATGGCGCAGGCGGGCGACCATATCATTATCATGGCCTATGCGCAGCTTGACGAAGAAGAGGCAAAAAGCCACCAGCCGAATGTCGTGCTGGTGGACGAGCAGAATAAAATCATCAAGACTGCCCATTATGAACGCCACGGAAAGCTGGTGCTGTAATGTTCGCCGGAAAGACCGTGATCCTGGGCGTTACCGGCAGCATTGCCGCCTACAAAGCGGCCAATCTTGCCAGTATGCTAATCAAGCAGCACTGTGACGTCCATGTGATTATGACAAGGAATGCGACCAATTTTATCCATCCGACGGTATTTGAAACTCTGACAAACCACAAATGCCTGATCGATACCTTCGACCGGAATTTTAATTATAATGTAGAGCATGTCTCCCTTGCCAAAAAAGCGGATCTGTTCCTTACCGCCCCGGCGTCGGCAAACATTATCGGGAAATTTGCCCACGGCATTGCCGACGACATGCTGACAACAACCGCCCTCGCCTGCAAATGTAAAAAGCTCATTGCCCCGGCAATGAATACTAATATGCTGGAAAACCCGATTGTGCAGGATAACCTGAACCGCCTGAAGCAGTTTGGCTTCATCATCATTGAGCCGGATTCCGGCTTCCTTGCCTGCCGCGATACCGGGAAAGGAAAGCTGCCGAAGGAAGAAGTCCTGATGGATTATATCCGGAGGGAGCTCCGCTATGAAAAGGATATGACGGGAAAAACCGTGCTGGTGACCGCAGGCCCTACCAGGGAAGCGATTGACCCTGTCCGCTTCATTACCAACCATTCCACGGGAAAAATGGGCTATGCCGTTGCCAGAACCGCTATGGAACGGGGAGCGGACGTCACCTTAATCAGCGGGCCTGTCTCGATTGCTCCCCCTCCTTTTGTAAAAGTGATCCCGGTTGTCAGCGCGCAGGATATGTTAGAAGCCGTAGAAGCCAATTTTGAACAGGCGGATATCATTATCAAATCCGCCGCTGTCGCCGATTACACTCCTGCTGCCCCGGCGAAGGAAAAAATAAAAAAACAGGAAGGGGAGTCTTCTATTTTATTAAAAAGAACAGCCGATATCCTCTCCCTGCTTGGGAAAAAGAAACGCCCCGGGCAATTCCTGTGCGGCTTTTCTATGGAAACCGAGAATTTACTGGAAAATTCCAGGAAAAAATTAGAGGCGAAAAATGCCGATATGCTCGTCGCCAACAGCTTACGGACACCGGGGGCAGGCTTCGGGACAGACACCAATCTCGTCACCCTGATTACCAGAAATCAGATAACAGAACTTCCGCTGATGTCCAAAGAAGAAGTCGCTTACCGCCTGTTATCGGAAATCCTGATCTTTTTATAACTTTCAGGAAAGTTGCCAAGCACCACGACATAGTATAGAAGTGTAAAAGATAACAAATCTTGGAGGCAACAAAATGAGTGATTTAGCAGCAACAAATTGTGGTGGTTCTTGCGGGTGCGGAGATAACAACGGAAGCTGGCTCTGGATTATCATCCTCCTGTTGTGCTGCGGCGGCTGCGGCAGCAACAACAACTGCGGCAGCGGTATCGGCGGCGCTAACACGGGAGACTGCAGCTGCATTATCTGGATTTTACTTATCCTCTGCTGCTGTGGCGGCGGCAACAGCATCTTCTAAAACCATGCCGCTATCTTTTCCTTAAACTTTGCCAGACAGCTTTTTCTCTGGAAAGTAACCATGACCCACGGAAAAATATTTCCGTGGGTTATCTGTTTTTTAGTTTTTTAAATCAGCACTATTCCTTTCTGCTTCTTCTTTCTTTGCATTTCATGCAGTCAAGATCGATTTCATAAATAGAATCCTCATCAATTACAAGGCGTGTATGCTCTTCTTTTTGAAATCCATCATTTCTCTCTGTTTCTTCCGTATTTCCCCTTTCCTGACGCCAATCCTCCCAACATCGGATACTGTCCATAATACACCTCTCTCCTCCCATAAATAATAACCCTTCGACCTTCCGGCCCGATACTCTATTATATGTAACAATCGGCAGATGGTGGTATTTTCTATAACAATAAGCCTTTATATATCGTTTTCTTTGACAAGATTGTCTTTCCCTGCATTCAGCAGTATAATAGCTGGCAGCTCTTTTAGCATAATATTTTTTGAAAAGTCAATTTGCTATTAATAGAATTTTTGCAAAAGTAGTTGAATTTTCTTCTTAAATAGGCTATACTGTTGTCAGGAGGTTCCGTATGTCTAAGGAAGAAATAAAAGATTTTTCATGGTTCGAAAAACAGTTACAAAAAGAAGAAAAATGGGAAGGTTTGACACTATCGAATGACTTTATTTTTTCAAAAGCAATGAGAGATCAGGAAATCTGCAAGAAAGTTTTAGAAGTGTTATTTGGAAAGAAGATAAAAGAAATTTCTTATTTTGAGGAACAGAAGGTTATTGATATTGCTGTTGACAGTAAAAGTGTAAAATTAGACGTGTGCCTAGAAGATGAAAAAAATACTATTTACAATGTGGAGATGCAGACCACAAACGAGGGGAATCTTCCAAAGAGAAGCCGGTATTACAGTTCCATGATAGATTTAAGCACTATTGAAAAGGGAGTATTTCACAATCATCAAAAGGTAACGTTTAGTCTAATCGACAGCAATATTTATCAAGAAATGTTAGCAATAAAAAATAAAAAAGGAGTAATTTTTTATGCTGAAATATGTGATTTTTGATATGGACGGCGTCTTAATCGACAGTGAGCCAATGCACGCGCGCGCTGCAGTGAACGCCCTGTCCCATTACGGCGTCCGTGTTGACATTCCCTACTGCTACCGCTTTATCGGCTCTACCACCCGTTTATGATGGAAACCATTAT
>CANREH010000047.1 GCA_947629585.1 uncultured Lachnospiraceae bacterium
ATGATAAAGACCGTGCTGTATTTCCTGTTAATGTATGCGCTTGTGTTAATTTTTAATGCGGTATTGATCTCCCGGGTGAAACTGATTGACTTATTAAACGCAAAGAAAATGACGGAACGGGTGAAAGTGAAAAATCCGGTTATTTCTGTCAGCACTTTTGGGATTTCTGTCATCATGCTGATTTATGCCTATATGAAAGTGGCGGTTTATGCGACGGACATTACGGAAAGCGGGATGATAAAAATTATTGTGATTGGCTGTATTGCGACGTATTTATTTTTCTGGTCGCTCTCCGGGTTTTTGCTGCAGTTTATGAAAACGCGGAAGAATTTTTATCATAAAAACTTAAGAATTTTCGTGACAAGGCAGTTAAACAGCCAGGTGAATACGAATGTTTTTTCGATCAGCATTATCTGTCTGCTGTTATTTTTCGCTATCTGCGTGCTTTCCTTCGGGAGCGCCATGAACGGCTCGTTAAAAAGAACGTTAAAAGAAATGACGCCGAGGGATGTGTGCTGTGTGAAAGAGTTTACAGACGGCGATCAGAAGACGATGCAGGAAGCGTTAAAGGACGGCGGCTTTGACACGGATATCTGGCTGAAAGAGGGGTATCCAGAAGCGAGGATCTATCAGACGGAGGATCTGACTTATCAAACTTCCTTGGGCGATCAGATGGAAACGATCACAAAGCAGTACCGCTATATCCGCTGGGATACGAAAGAGGATCTTGTCCCGCTCAGCGATTATAACGCCATGGCGTCTTTTTATGGGATTGAGACGTATGATCTTGCCGAAAATGAGTTTTTGATGGTCTGCTCTTTTGACGGGATGAAGCAGGTGCGGGATCTTGCGCTGAAAGATCTGGTAATTACGATTGACGGGAAGGACTATCAAAGCGCAGGCGCCTCCTGTGTGGACGGATATCTGGAAATGTCCAATTCTCATGCCAATACAGGCTATTATGTTCTGCCGGATGCAGCGTTTTCTAACCTGGAAAACAGCGGATTAAAGCTGTATGAAACCATTTTGACGGCGGATTATGCGGCGGAGACGGAAGAGGAAAAGCAGGAGATTGAGAATCGGTTAGCTGAGACCACGGCGGATCATGTCAGGGCGGTGACAAAGATTTCTCTGTATGAAAGCAGTACCGGGCTTTCTGCGATTATTACGTTTATCGCTCTTTATTTAGGGATTATTTTCCTGATTTCCAGCGGGGCGATCTTAGCGTTAAAGCAGCTTTCCGACAGCGCGGACAATAAGGATCGATACAGTATTTTACGGAAAATCGGGGCGGATGAAACGATGGTGAAAAAGGCGCTGTGGGATCAGATTGGCATTTTCTTTTTCCTGCCGCTTCTCCTGGCGATCGTGCATTCCGTGTTCGGGGTGTTGTTCTGCAACCGGGCGCTAAACGGGATGCTGGAGGATTTCAGCATCGGGACGGTCATTCTGACGGCGGCAGTTCTGTTAGTTGTTTACGGGCTGTATTTTCTGGCGACCTATTCGGAGAGTAAACGGATGCTGGAGGAGGGGTGATAGTTTTTCCATGCGGAAATTGTCCGGTCTTTGTTAAAAAAGAATTAATAAAGATTCAATGTACAAGATATCGTATATCGTATTGTGGCCAAGATAAATGATACGTTATCTTGTACATATATTCCTTAGTGTGATATGGCAAAGTTCGGACGCTTATTTTAAATTTTCTCGTGCCATCATTAAGGAGTATCCAAGCAAATTTTGTCCCTTCCATTGTTCCCTTTCAAATCTGGCGGGGTCTTTCATAGATAGTCCGATTCCCCAAATGTGATCTTTTACTGCGCATTCTGCCAAAATAGTATTTCCTGTTTTCAAGAGTAATTTTTTTAAATCCGTATTTTGGCTAAATTTTGCCAAAAGACCTTCATATACGATTATCTGTCTTATGCCGTTCCAATAATTGTCATTATAGTCGGCAATAAGCCGTCCAAGCTCCTTTATGTGGGAAACATCTTTGGTATTCAGTATTTTAACAGCCATATCTGTATCTCCGAAACAAATGGCTTTTTTGTACATCATATACTGTTCCATAGAAGAAAATGAAATTTTATTTAATATAAAATCAGAAAGATACCAGTTACTTAAATATCCGTTTTCTTCATTGGGATTGTGAAAACAAATAATGTCCATCATATTTCACCCATTTTTTTTACTGCTAAATCCAATTTCAAATCATGGAGTCCGCAGTATGCTTTTATGAGAAAATTAACAGGGATTTTTTGTATAATTTCTATACTTGGCATATTGTAATACCATTGATAATAAGCGTAAAATTCTCCAATCCAATCCGGAATAAATCCTTTCAGTGCATTTCCGGATTTTAGAATATATCCTTCTGTTTCGGAAAAATAATGCCATAATTCTTTAGCATTCATTGTATTTACATATGCTTTTGCTTCATCAATATTTCTTCTGGTTTTGCTTGCCATATAGGCTTCGATAAAATCTACCGTGTCTTTATCAGGGAATGTTTGTGCGATAAAATCAAAAAGCTTCCCCTGATTTTCTACAACATCATCCAAATAAGCATCTAAATATGCCTTCATGATTCTTACCTCTCAAAAAGTGTGCTGAATACATTGGTTACTTTATTTGCATCAGAATCGATCAAATCTTTCATGTTTTTTCTCGCTTCCATATCTCGCAGGTTATACTTTGGGTTAAATTCATTATAATTTACAGCGGATAATTCTTTTTCCAGCTCATGAAGCTTTGAATATGCCAGTTCTGATTTAATACAATACTGTATTCCCAGATCACCTAAAGATAAAAGCTCTTCCAGAATATCAATGTCAATATTATCTCTGACAAACTCTTTTGCAATATAAAAGTAAGAAGCGTTAGCTCTCCAGCCTTTAATAACGTCATATTCGCTTGTATCTATACCATATGTTTCTATGAACTTTTGTGCCAGCATTCTGTAACGTTTGGAATCTGCCGCATCCCGGTGTTTCATAAGTTCAGCTAACCAACAAAATACATTTTTTTCCTGAAAATCAAGAATTTTTAGCCCTATTGTGTCCAGAACATACTTATGAACCCAGCCATTTTCGTCATTTGGCCTGCAAACTGCCCATTCTTTGGCAAGTTCTGGATTTTCAGTCAGATAAAATCCTTTTCCATAATCGTGTTTGTCATCTCCGCAACCAAAAGTTGGTATAATTACTTTATTTGGAGTGCCATGAAACAGTATTAGCTCTTTCATTTTCTGGATTCTTCCTTTCATAAACGATTTCCTGCGAATAGTGAGTCCGGTGAACGTTGTTTCATAATACTTCATGGTTTCTTCAATGTCCAGTATAGCCAATTGTTAAATGAAAATCAATAGCTGTTGCCTGAAATTATTAAGGTTTAGTATTGTTTTGTTATCCAGGCATTCGATTTTTAGTAAGGGCATATCGTAAGTTTTAACGCTTCAACAGCTTCCTCATAATTTCCATAATATTCACAGAAAGAGCGGGGAGAATTTACGGCATCTTTTAACCGGGATGCCGTTATTTTTTCCCTTTCCCTGCGGTCTGGCGGCTCTATGATGACTGTGGTAACGGGGCATTGCCCTGCGGCGGACAGTTTTTCTAAGAATCCCCCGGCTTTGCCGGAATTTTTGGTGACGAGATAGCGGGCGTCTGTGTAATGGAGCATGGCGAGGTTCATTTCCACGGAAAAGGGTCCCTGCATGGCAAGGATATGGCTGCCGGGAAGCCCGAAATTCCGGCAGGCTTCGATTGCCTCC
Organism: uncultured Lachnospiraceae bacterium; assembly: GCA_947629585.1. Taxonomy (GTDB): domain Bacteria; phylum Bacillota; class Clostridia; order Lachnospirales; family Lachnospiraceae; genus MGBC100174. Next base: position 3,770 of record CANREH010000047.1, read on the forward strand.
GCCGTTGGAAGGACACGTGCGTAAATGCGTTCTATGGCGTGGCTGATTCCGGCATAGTCAGAAAGGTTTTTGCTGCCGGTGGTGACAAGGATACTGCCTTCTGTCTGGTTTAAAAAACAGGCGGCTTCGGAAATAGAGGAAACCCTGATAAGGTGTTCCGGAGAAAGGCGGCTTGCGGGCGGGTCCTGGATTTGATTTTGGCAGCAGGCATTTTCTGTAATAGAAGGGCGTTCAATGCGAAGAAGCGGGACGTTTTCAAGCTCGCAGGCTTTTTTTGCCGTTTCCGATACCAGCACGGCATAAGGATGGGTTGCGTCGATAACCAGATCGGCGGAAATGGATGCGATCAGAGAGCGCATACCGGAAAGGTCAAGGCGTTTCCTGGAAACGGAGATATTTTCCGCGTCCGACAGCAGCTCTTCCCCGTAAGCCGTTGCGACGCTGACGGTTACATGGACAGGAAATCCCGCCAGAAACTGTGCCAGGCTCCTTCCTTCATAGGTGCCGCCGAGCAATAAAATTGTTTTTAACATAGCATGCCTCCTGACTGCCGGGATCTTTAGCGAATGCCGCGGGAACTATCCAAAGGTAACGGTACTTACCGCCGCTGCAAAAGTAATCCCTTTATAATCTTTTAAAATCGTTTTTGGAATCAGCAGCCTGCCGCGGGAGGATAGTACGGCGCAGCGTTCGCAGACATTGTCCACGCCGACGACAGATGTGACAAAATCCGATGCGGTAAAATCACCGGACAGATGGTTTAATTCCTCTTTAGAGTAAGTAAGGAACGGAACCTGGAGCCTTTCCTTGAGATTTAACAGTGCGGGCTCTTCTTTTTTTCGATCGATGCTTGCAATTCCCGCAATGCTTTCCGCATAGAGGGAATGTTCCTGCAGAAAGAAAAAAAAGGCATGGGCTAACAATTCTTTCGGTATGTTTTTTTTACAGCCGATGCCGATATGGACAATGCGCGGGATTAAAACGAGCGTTTTTGTAAAGCAGGCGGACAATGCAGGTTCTTTTTTTATGGCAGCGCAGACAGCGGGCTCTTTCCTTTTTTGAGAATCGGATAAAATTTCTTTGGTAACCTCTTTAAGCCCTGCCGGGGTTTGGGTAATGGGAAAGGCGCAGTACCAGTAAACGGTTTCTTTTTTTAAAAGGGCTGCAGAGATTTCTTTGGCAAGCTCCATAGCGTTTTCCGGGTAAGGCTCTGTCGGGGGCTGTTGGGTTTCTGAGAGGACGCGCATGGAGAGACCGTATTTTTTGGCGAACCAATCGACGGAAAAAACGTGGTGCCTGTCGGTAGAAGTGGTAATCACAGGGACGGCATGTAAAAAAGAGGCGGCAGTTTTGGCAAGCTCATTAGCGCCGCCGATGTGTCCGGACAGAAGAGGAATTACAAAAGCAGCAGTGTCGTCGATCACAAGGACAGCCGGGTCTGAGGTTTTCTTTTTTAAGAAAGGAGCGATGCTGCGGACGGCAATCCCGCAGGCGCACACAAAAAAAATGGCGTCCGCTTCGGAAAATGCCTGCCCTACAAGGGAGGACAGAGGTGCCGGGGAATCCTGTTTCCGAAAAAAATGAAGGCGGCAGGATATTTTTTGGGAGGAAAACAATGCTTCCAGTTGTTGGCAGATACGGTTTCCATCCTCTGTAAAACAGAAAAAAATAAATGTTTTTTGTGTCACGCCTTTGTTTTCTCTCCTTTGTCAAAAATAATGAAAATTGGTTGAACTATTACAGATTATGCTAATTGGTACAGCAGGGCGTTGACAATCGCCGCGGCGATATTGCTTCCGCCTTTTCTGCCGCGTGCGACAATATAAGGGGCAGGGGCGGACATGATGAGCTCTTTTGCCTGCACAACGTTGACAAACCCGACCGGAACACCGATAATCAGCGCAGGCATGGTCTTTCCCTGTTCAATTAAGCGGTAGAGCTCCACCAGGGCGGTCGGAGCGTTTCCAACTGCAAAAATGGTTTGCCTGCGGCATAAAGAGGCGGCTTTTCTCATGCTGATGCAGGCTCTTGTCGTCCCTTCTTGTTTTGCAAGCATGGCAACATCTTCATCCGCCATATAGCAGGATACCGTTCCGCCGAATTCTGCCAGCTTTTTTTTATTGATTCCCGCCTTTGCCATCTGTGTGTCCGTCACGATATCGCAGCCGTTTTTCAGGGCGGAAAGGGCAAGGGAAACGGCGTTTTCGGAAAAGCAGAGGTTGTCCGCATAGTCAAAGTCGGCAGAGGTATGGATACAGCGCTTGATGACAGGTTCTTCCAGAGGGGAGAACTGCCGTCCGCCAAGCTCCTCTGTAATGATTTCAAAGCTGCGTTTTTCAATTTCGTCTGGCAGGATAGTTTCAAACTCAGGTTTCATAAGTGATTACACCGTTTCCTTTCCTTTTTGTTTTTCCGCTGGTTTTGACAGGCCAATCATCCACGGGAAATAAGTATGGACGATCTGAGCGGGGACGGCCATAAGTGCGGCGGTTATCAGGGCGCACAGGATAGAGAGAAGATAGGGGTTATGGAAGCCGAAGCGGTCTGTTGCCGCATAGAAAAAGATTCGGATAAAACCGCCGAAAGCAAAGTAAAAAAGCGTATTCTGTCCAAGAAAGGATAAAATCCCGTGAAGCCGCGTTTTGCTCAGCGCTTTGCAAAGGTACAGAACCGGGAGGGTGATAAGGAAGGAAAGGAGCAGGAATAAAAACGGGTTTCCGAACGTTTCCATGTGGATGTCCGTATCGTCTTCCAGCCGGAAGGTAAGAAAGGCATAGAAAACACAGCAGAAAAGAAGAGGCGTTTTTTTCCATGCGTCAACCACGGCTTCATATTGGCGGTACAGATAGCCAAGCGCCGTATATTCTGTCATAACCAGCGCAAGCTCGGTTTCCCAGGGAAGCTTTATTTTCAGTGCATAAATAATGAAAAATCCCAGCAGCAGGCATACGGAAGAAAACAGAAAAATAAGCCTGTGTTCAGAGCCGCGCGTATCTGTTATCCGGGAAGCCGCCGTAAGGATTCCATAAAAAATCATGCAGGATACGAACAGACAGGAAAGAAACCACATTTCATCGTAAATCCCGCTTCTCTGCAGAAAAAGCCCGGCAAGGCGTCTGGGAAACATGGACAGTCTTTTTCCGCTGTCAAACAAAACGATGGAGGCGAGCAGGCGCGTCCCGCCGAGGAAAAATAACGGGAGCAGGAGCCGCCTGCATTTTTTGCGTAAAAATACAAAAAAACGATCCTGGATGGAGAAGGTATACCCCGATACAAAGAAAAACATGGTTAAGAAAAAAGGGGTAAAGAAATGGCGGTAGCAAAGAGGCGGAAGGCTGTGGCTTAATAAGACAAACAGGATTAAAAATCCCTTTAAGTTATCTAACCAGAGTATCCGTCTCATTTCCTGCTCCTGTTCTTATATATGAATAGTTTTAATATGTCCCGTTTCCTTTTTCCTGCTGATGGTATTTATGTAAAATGTTCTGAATCCGTTCCATTGGGTTTAAGAGGTCACTGATGGAAGCATCATGGTTCAGGGTGTCGATCAGAAGGGCAATGTATTTGCTCATATCGACGTTGATGTAATAAGGCTTGGTCAGGAGCTCTTCCGGCTGGTAAATCAGGTTGGTGGTAAGGACGCGGTAAATCAGCCCGCTTTCCACAGCCTTGTCAAATTTTTCTAACCCGTTTGTAAAAAGCCCGAAAGTGGAAGCGGCGAAAATCCGCCCGGCATTGCGTTTTTTGAGCTCTGTGGCGACGTCAATCATACTGTCTCCCGAAGAAATCATGTCGTCAATAATCAGCATGTCCTTTCCCTTGATATCGGAGCCTAAAAATTCGTGCGCCACAATCGGGTTCCTTCCATCGACAATCTTTGTATAATCGCGGCGTTTGTAAAACATGCCCATATCGATGCCAAGCACATTGGCGAAATAAACAGCCCGTCCCATGCCGCCTTCGTCAGGGCTTATCACCATCATATGCTCTGCGTCCATCCTGATGTCAGGAACATTTTGCAGAAGCGCTTTGATGAACTGGTAAGTCGGCTGGACCGTTTCAAAGCTTTTTAACGGGATGGCGTTCTGCACTCTTGGATCATGCGCGTCGAAGGTAATGATGCTTTCCACGCCCATATTGGTCAGCTCCTGAAGGGCAAGCGCACAGTCGAGGGATTCCCTGGTGGTGCGTTTATGCTGCCTGCTTTCGTAGAGAAACGGCATGATAACGGTAATGCGCCTTGCCTTTCCGCCGACAGCGGAAATGACCCTTTTTAAGTCCTGGTAGTGATCGTCCGGGGACATATGGTTAATCTGGCCGCATACTTTATAGGTCAGGCTGTGGTTGCAGACGTCCACAAGGAGGTATAAATCCGTGCCGCGGACAGATTCTGTAATCAGTCCCTTTGCTTCCCCGGAGCCGAACCGCGGGCAGGAGGCGTCAATGATATAGGAATCTCTCAGATAGCCGTCCAGGGCAATCGAGGTGCTGCTCATTTCCCTTGCGTGTTCCCGTTCCTTTCTCCAGTTTACGATGTATCCATTGACTTTGTCACCCAGAGTACGGCTGCTCTCTAACGGGATAATGCCGAGGGTGCCGACGGGAAGTGCATTTAAAAGTTTTTCTTTACTAGAATGTGACATGGTTTGTCGCGCCAAAGAGCTGAGCTTTGGCTTCTCCCTTCTTTCAATAATCTAAGTGATTAAAAAATAAGTTGTTTCCATTTTTTTAAGTAAGGTACTTTAATCTTATAACACGTAATCCGCAGGGAAGTCAATAGCAAATAGGAAATCACAGCAATACTTTTTTGATACGGATATCATCCCCATATATTTTCACAGGCATATAGTCGTGGAACAGCCGGGAATAGATCCGATCACTGTAATTTTTCCTGATTTCTTCAAAGGAAAGGTTCGTAGAGATCAGGGTGGATTTCTGACGGAGAAAACGTTCGTTGATACAGTAATATAGTTGTGAGGAGATAAAGCTGTTGTTAAATTCCGTTCCCAAATCGTCAATAATCAGCAGATCGCAGTCGAGGATATAACGCATTTTTGTTTCGGCACTTTCCTTAGCTTCCTCCTGCGCTTTGGAGAATTTATGGCTCTCAATGATTTCAAACAACTGGGGGGCGGACAGGTAAATCACGGTGTTTCCCTGATCTAACAGTTCTTTTGCGATACAGTTGGAGAGAAACGTCTTTCCGACGCCTGTTTTTCCGTAAATCAGGATATTTTCACAGGAATACGGAAAATTTTTTATGTATGCCTGACACCTGCCGACGACTTCCTTAATGTTCTCATAAGGAGTTTTCTGTTCCGGGTGCAGTGGATTTTTAATATTCTCGTAGTAATCGAAGCAGAAAGTGGAAAAATTTTCTTCCCGAAGCCTTTGCCGCAGAAAGGACTGGGAGTACAAAAGTTCCACAACCGCCTGTTTAAAACAGCGGCAGTAGCCGGACCCGGCAATTCCGGTGTCTTTGCATAAGGCGCAGTAGTAATGGGGCTTTAAGTAGTCTGCCGGGAGATTATTTGCTTTCAGAAGGCTTTCCTTTTCCAGCGCAAGGGCATGATTCAGCACCTGGAGCTCTTCAAAATCAACCGATTCTTTAGAAAGGGAAAGTTTGGCATAGCTGACGGAGGCGGAGGCAATCCGTCCGTTGATTTCTTTCAGCGCGGGAATAAGCTCTTCCGCTTTTTTGATCCGTGCCTCCAGGTCATGCCGCACCCTGAGGCGGCGCCGATCATATTCCCGCTGAATCAGATTGTATTGTTCTCTGGTAATGCTCATAGTGGTTTTGTGTTCCTTTCTCAGCTATAAGGCGAATTGGTCAGTGGTTTTTCCATCGTTCCGCTGATTTTTGGAGAAGCGCTTGTTCCATTTCCCTGATATCCTCAGAGGAGTAGCTGTGCTGCTCAAAGGCTGTGAAACGGTTAATGCGTCCCGTGGATTGTTTTGGTTTTCCGTTGGCGGAATGTACAAAGGAAGCATCCAGTTTTTTGATATCGGCGAGTGTTTTAGCGCCTGATTTGTGCCAGGATTCCAGGATACGGTCTGCATACTGGAAGCTGGGGCTTTGGATCTGCAGCACCGTGCGGTTGCAGGCTTCCAGGACCACCTTAAGAGGGAATCCCCATTCGTTCAGCCATTTGTCAATGTAGCGGCATTCTGCGTCGGCAAGCGATCGTTGGAAGCCCAGCGCTTTGGCAATGGTATAGTAGTCTTTCCGGTACTGCGCGGTTGTCGCCGCCGCCTGTTCCACTGTGCGGATCTTGTCACGGTTCCAGTTAAGGGCGACCGCTTCTATGTAGGAACGGTGCGTCTTGTTCATAGAAATGCAGTAATCATATAAATATAAAATTAAATCCGGAGGGAAATTCAGGCTTTCATATAAATAAAGCACAAGCTGAATGTCGTCAGGCTTTAACAGCCGTTTTAAGTAACGCTCAATATTTTCAAGAAGATTGCGGACCTGGGAATTTTCTTTCATGTGCGCAATCTGCTCGGCGGAATATACGGGGCGCGGAATTGCCAACGGGTCGTCAGACGGCTGCGGCTTTTTTGCTGTTAAAGCCCTGTTTCCTGCCGGAGCTTTTTTTGCTGTCAAAACCTCGTTTGCTGCCGCCATTTCTTTCGCCGCTGCGGTTTCCGCCGCCTGCCCGGATCGTTCTGCCTGTTTTTGTTTCTTTGGCTGTGGTTTTATCAGGGAAATTTTTTCAACCATGCCCTTTTTTGTGCGTTCCGTTTTCAAAAGCCCCTGCCGTTCCCAGTATTGGATGGCTTTTAAAATGTCCTTTTCTGTATTGTCGAAATGCTCTGCCATAGAGGTGACGGACAGATCCGGGACAGGGGCATAGAGGTGGCGCAGGAGGTACAGATATACTTTTACGTAGTCCCCATGCGCTTCCGGCATATATTCATCAATAAAAACATTGGAAATCATGGTTGCATCCTGTGGATATAGGCTGTCTAACAAAATAGAATCCATAAAAATCACCAGCTTTCGGGTTTATTGTATCACGATTGCGGGCCGGATACAATCATTTCCAGCTTTCAATTTTTGGAAAGCGTGTCAGGAAGCGGGGAGGAAAACCGTTGAAAATTGCGGAAAGGGAGAAAGGAAGCATGTGGATAAGTGGAAAAAATGTGGATAAGATAGCAATGACCTTTGATTGGGAATAGTAGGATAGTTCCTATATCTAGTGGATAAAAAATTTTTTGTGGTACAAGATATTGTGGACATGTTAAAAAGTGGAAAAATAGAGTATTTATTAATACTAAAACAACAGTTATCCACAAGTTATTCACAAGATGGTGGATAACTGTCAAAAATATCCACAGAGTTTTTCTACGAAAATTGTTGATAACTCTGTGGATATTGTGGATAATTGTCGAATCATAACAGTTCAGTTGGCCGAACTGTTACGTTACGATGCTCTATGTTGTCTGAATGCCGAGCAAGTCGTCTCCGATTTCGACGACGTTCCCTGCTCCCATCGTGAGGATTAAATCGCCTTCGGTACAGTTCTGGAGCAGGAAGTCTTCGATTTCCCCGAAGCTTGGAAAGTAGAAAACGCTGCTGCCGAGCGCTTCCAGCTCCCGTTTTAAATCTAAGGAGGAAATTTCCCCGGTATCCAGCTCTCTGGCAGCGTAGATATCGGCAAGGATTACATGCTCGGCGATGGAAAGCGCTTTGGCGAAGTCTTTTAGAAACGCTTTTGTCCTTGTGTACGTATGCGGCTGGAAGATACACCACAGATGTTGGTGCGGATAGTTTTTGGCAACGGCCAGCGTTGATTTGATTTCCGTCGGATGATGGGCATAGTCGTCAATGACAGTGATGCCATGGATCGTTCCTTTGTATTCAAAGCGGCGTCCTGTCCCGCAGAACTGGGATAGGCCTTCCTGGATTTCCGGGATATGCAGGAATAGATGCTTTGCGGCGGCAATGGCGGCGAGGGAATTTTCCACATTGTGGAGCCCCGGCACGGAAAGGACAATGCGGTCTTCAATGCGGCCGTTGATAATCAGGTCATAGGAGGCGCAGCCCAGTTCATCATAAACGATATTTTCCGCCGTATAGTGATAATTCTTATCGCCAATGCCATAGGTGAGATAAGGGCAGGCAATGCCTTCGGTAATTTCTTCCAGATGGTCAATATTTCCGTTGATGATAAGGAACCCGTTGGCTGGCAGAAGAAGCGCGAACTGATGGAAGGAATTGCGGATATCCTGGATGTCTTTGAAGAAATCCATATGATCTTCTTCTATGTTAAGGATGATTCCAATCCGCGGGCAGAACTTTAGGAAGCTGTTGGTATATTCACAGGCTTCGATGACGAAATGCTCAGAATGCCCGATACGGATATTGCCGTGGATGGCTTTTAAAACACCGCCGACGGAAATGGTCGGATCGAGATTGGCAGCCATCAGGATATGGGAAACCATAGAAGTTACCGTAGTTTTGCCGTGGGTTCCGGAAACGGCAATGGCATTTCCGTAGTTTTTCATAACCTGTCCGACGAGCTCCGCGCGTGACAGCATTGGTATGCCCTGCTCTTTTGCAGCAGTAAATTCCGGGTTGTCGGGATGGATTGCCGCTGTGTAAACGACAAGATCAATGTCTTTGGTAATATTTTCGCGGGCCTGTCCATATACGATATGTATGCCCAGGCTTTCTAAATGTTCTGTTGTGCTGCTTTCCAGGGAATCCGAGCCGGAAACGGTAAAACCCATGCTGCGGAGGAGTTCCGCAAATCCGCTCATGCTGATGCCGCCGATGCCGATGAAGTAAACATGGCATGGATGACTGAAATCAATCTGGTACATAAAAAACCACTCCTGTCTATTTGATGATATGCCGGAAACCCCGGCGGGGATGACGAAATAAAATACGTTCTCTGTCTAAGCTTTAATCTCTTTGCGGGCACTTCGCCCGTCACAGGATAGAAGCAGAACGGTTATTAATATTATATCCCATTTTCCAGAAAATGTCACGCAGAAAGCAAAACTGTTAAGATTTCACAGAAAATAAGAGAAACTTCCTTATTATATAGGAATTATACAGGAAGCAAAGAAAAGACTTTACAGCTTCCTTAAAAAAATTCTATACGATATGTCGAAAAATTTGTAAAAAAAATAAAAAAATTTGTTAATTTTTATTCACAAAACAGGAAAAGTATGGTATAATCTATCTGTAATCCGCAGAAGCTGCGGAAGATATGAACAGGGGGTGGGGTTCTTTCCGGCCTTCAAAGGTTCATGGTATATTTCATGGCAATATAAAGTCATAAAACTTGACGAGAGGTGATTACGTGATTAAGAAAGAAATGATAGCCATGCTGCTTGCGGGCGGACAGGGCTCACGATTGGGCGTTTTGACTGCCGACGTCGCAAAACCGGCAGTATCCTTTGGTGGCAAGTACCGTATTATCGACTTCCCACTGAGCAACTGTATCAATTCCGGCGTTGATACAGTAGGTGTTTTGACACAGTATCAGCCTTTGAGATTGAATACTCATATCGGCATTGGTATTCCATGGGATCTGGACAGGAACGTGGGAGGCGTTTCCATTCTTCCGCCATATGAGAAGAGTACAAGCAGCGAGTGGTATACAGGTACCGCAAATGCTATTTACCAGAACTTACAGTATATGGAATACTACAATCCGGATTATGTGCTGATTCTGGGCGGCGACCATATCTATAAGATGGATTATGAGGTAATGCTGGAGTTCCACAAGGAGAATAATGCGGATATTACCCTGGCAACCATCCCTGTTCCAATGGAAGAGGCAAGCCGTTTTGGCGTGGCTATTACAGATGAAAGCAAGCGTATCCTGGAATTTGAGGAAAAACCTGCAAAGCCGAGGAGCAACCTTGCTTCTATGGGTATTTATATCTTTACATGGTCCGTGCTGAGGGAGGCATTGATTACCTTAAAGGATCAGCCTGGCTGCGACTTTGGTAAGCATATCATCCCGTACTGCCACGAGAGGGGAGATCGTGTATTTGCATATGAATACAATGGATATTGGAAAGATGTAGGAACGCTGGGATCTTACTGGGAATCCAATATGGAATTGATTGATCTGATTCCTGAGTTCAATTTATATGAAGAATTCTGGAAGATTTATACAAAGACAGACAGCATTCCGCCACAGTTTATTGCGGCTGACGCTGTCATTGATAAAGCGATCATCAGCGAAGGCGCTGAGATCTTTGGTGAAGTTCATAATTCTGTCATCGGACCGGATGTATATGTCGGACCGGGCGCTGTGATTCGTGACTCCATTATTATGAAATCATCCCGTATTGGGGCAGGTACCGTTGTTGACAAAGCGATTGTCGCAGAGAATGTTACTGTTGGCGAGAATTGCGAGCTTGGTATCGGGGAAGAAGTTCCAAATGAGATGCGTGCAGATATTTATGGCTTTGGACTTGTTACGATCGGGGAAAATTCTGTTATTCCTGACAATGTTAAGATTGGAAAGAATACGGCAATTTCAGGAGAGACGACGGCAGACGAGTATCCGAACGGCGTACTGGAAAGCGGAAAAGTAATTATAAAGGCAGGTGACAGATAATGAGAGCGATTGGTATTGTATTAGCAGGCGGAAACAGTAATAAGATGGGTGAATTGTCCAATAAAAGGGCGATTGCAGCCATGCCTATGGCGGGCAGTTACAGAAGTATTGACTTTGCACTCAGCAGCATGAGCAACTCTCATATCCAGAAGGTTGCTGTATTTACCCAGTACAATGCAAAGTCTTTAAATGAGCATTTAAATTCCAGCAAATGGTGGGATTTCGGCAGAAAGCAGGGCGGATTGTATGTATTCACGCCGACGATTACCGCCGACAATGGTTTCTGGTACCGCGGCACGGCAGATGCTATGGCGCAGAATATCAGTTTCCTTAAAAACAGCCATGAACCATATGTTGTAATTGCATCCGGTGACGGTATCTATAAGCTGGATTTCAATAAGGTGCTGGAGTACCATATTGCAAAGAAAGCGGATATTACGATTGTTACCAAGACACTTCCGGAAGGAGAAGATGCTACCCGTTTCGGCGTTGTGAAGGTAGACGCAGACGGAAGGATCGAAGAATTTGAAGAAAAGCCGGTGGTTGCAACAGAGAATACGATTTCTACTGGTATTTATGTTATCCGCAGGAGACAGTTGATTGAACTGATTGAAAAGGCAAAGCAGGAAGAACGCCATGACTTTGTAAAGGATATTCTGGTTCGCTATAAGAACCTGAAGAAGATCTATGCTTATAATCTGGATTCTTATTGGAGCAATATCGCTTCTGTGGAATCTTATTACAAGACCAATATGGCTTTCTTACAGCCGGAGATGAGGGATTATTTCTTCCGTCAGTATCCTGATATTTATTCCAAAGTGCAGGATCTTCCTCCTGCAAAATATAATCAGGGTTCCTGCGTAAAGAACAGCCTGGTATCCAGCGGATGTATTATCAATGGCAATATTGAGAATTCTATCCTGTTCAAAGAAGTTTATGTTGGGAATAATGTTACCATCAAGAATTCCATCATTTTGAATGATGTTTATATTGGTGATAATACCCATATTGAGAATTGTATCGTGGAGAGCCGCGATACGATCCGCGCCAATACAACCCATATTGCCGAGCCGGGGCAGATTAAGGTTGTTATTGAGAAAAATGAACGTTATGTAATTTAACTTAAATTATGTTAATTGGGGATTTTGCAAAAACTATACGGAAATAAATAGCATCCATATGCTGGATCGAAGAGCTGCTGTAGAATATGGGGATTTTGCAGCGGCTCTTTATCTTAAAGAAGGGGTCGATACAAATGGAGATTACAGATGTAAGGGTGAGGAAAGTCGCAAAAGAAGGGAAAATGAAAGCCGTTGTTTCAATTACGATTGACAATGAATTTGTTGTCCATGATATTAAAGTGATTGAAGGGGAGAAGGGGTTATTTATAGCAATGCCGAGCCGGAAGGCCGGAGACGGCGAGTACCGTGATATTGCGCATCCGATCAATTCACAGATACGGAATAAGATCCAGACGATGGTTCTGGAAAAATATGAAGAAGCTTTACAGGAAGAAACCGAAACCGCTTCACAGGAAACGGAGACGCTGTAAGGTAAGGTTAAATGGAGAATTAAAACTAAGAGGGGCTATCGCAGAGCGGCTGATTTTAAGCGGGGGTGATGGCTCTCTTTTTACTGTAAAAGCCGGTATCTGTATGAACAAAACAGCGGGAATAGTTTAGGAGGAAATATCATGAAGTGTTTACAAAAACTGGCTAAAATCAAGGATGATAAAAATTTTTTTGTGGTTATGGTTTCTACTTTTTTATTTGGGTTGATTGCACATGGGTATTGTTATTTTAATTTATTTTATTCATTTGATGCTTTAGTGAGTATAAGTCAATATAGTAATATAGTATGGCAGATTTCTTTAGGGCGTTTTTTACAGGCAATTTATTTACAAATCAGAGGAGGTTTTTATGTACCCAGTCTTGTAGGTTTTTTATCATTATTATTTATTGGATTATCTGCTTATTTTGTTTTAAGATTACTGGATATTAAAAATAGGTTTTTAGTCTGCCTCATTTGCGGAATATTAACAATTAATATAACGGTTATTTTGCTTAATGCAACATTTTTACCATGGCTTGATATCGATATGTTTTCACTTTTATCGGCAGTTGTTGGTGTATGCTGTATCCGAAAATTTCGTAAAGGAGGGGTTATTGCAGCTCCGCTTTTCTTTTTTGTATCTCTTGGCTTATATCAGAGTTTTTTTCAAGTGGCAGTTGTCCTTTTGATGATATTGTCAATAAAAGATATTTTGGATCGAAAGCAGACAAAAGAGGTGCTGCAATCAGGGATCAAGGCAGTGATTTCTCTGTTGGCAGGGCTGGTTTTGTATTATCTTGTGCTGCAGGCTGTGCTTTATGCTACTGGAGTTAAGTTATCAACAGGTTATAATGGAATTAACAGGGTCGGGCAATATGGAGGGATAACTTCAATTTTATGGTGTATTTATGAAACATATCATAGGGTGCTGTCTTATTTTTTGCATCCGATTGTATTTCATCGGGAATTTATGGCATTAGCAGATTTCATTATTATAGGATTAGCTGCTGTTTTTTTGATAGGGATAGTAATAAAAAAGAAAATTCGAGGATGGGATTTGTTCTTGTTAGCCGGGTTAATTTTGTTTATGCCTTTTGGGATCAATGTGATTTGCTTTATTTCTCAGGGGATGGAGCATGAACTGATGATTTATTCTTTTTTCTTTGTATATATTTTTGCTTTGTATTTGGGGGATGTTTTTATCAGGGAAGAAGGAATTGATAAAATTAAAATAGAAAAGATTGGGAAAATACAGATCCTTCAAAAATACAGTATTCCTGTTTTGGTAGTTGTCTTGCTGTTTAATAATATTATTTTTGCTAATCAGACCTATTTATATAAAAATTTTGTCTATCAGAATACCCTGCTTGTGATGGAACGGGTGATAGACCGGATAGAACAGGTGGATGGTTATGTTGTTGGAGAAACGCCGGTAGCTATTGTCGGTTCATTGGAAAAATCAAAATTGGCAAATCCATATGATGATTTTGAAAAGCTGGGATTTGGATTGGGTAATGCGTTTTCTGTTGATTATTATGAAACTTATGTAGGTTTTTTTAGAGATTTATTGAGATATCCAATAAATCTTTTGAGTTTTGAGGAATTTCTGCAATGGGAAGGAACTGAAGCTGTCCAGGAAATGCCTGTCTTCCCTGAGAAGGGATCTTGTAAGATGATTGATGGAACGATGGTGATAAAATTTTCTTAAAAAGATAGGAAAATTTTGCAATAAAATTGCCATGTTTCTTTCATATTTAAGAAACATGGCAGTTTTTTAGCTGATATCACTATTTTCTTCGTCCTCGTCAGGGCTGCATAATTTCATGATTTTCTTGGTATCTTTGTTAATCTGGGATATTAATTTAAACCGCCGGTTCTGCAGGGTGATGATTTTGCATTTATACTTGCGGTATTTTTTTGTTTTCATTTTTGGATTGCTGTCGAGCTTTTCCTGAATTTCCTGCTGCTCTTCTTTGGCAGCTTTTAATTTTTCTGTCCTTGACTCTAAGCTGGCGGACAGGTCTTCTAAAGTCTCTAAGTCTTTTTCATTTACTAAGAGCCCGGCGTTCAGTGCATTCGTGATCGCTTCGGAACATTCTGCGCTGGATTCTTTTTGCTTTTCAATTAAGAGATTGATTTCCTGCTCATTTCCTTCGATGATGGTATTCAGCTTTGTAATGGAAGTCGTGCTGGAATATGTTTTTGTTTTTGCCTGCGCCTGCAGGACGGAAACTCCGAAAACAAGAAGCAATAGCAGGCATGGCATTATGTATTGATATTTTTTTATGATTGGGATTTTTTTCATATCTTTGCCTCCAAACAGTTCATAGTCACTCGCCGTTGAATAATTTGTCCAGTTCGTCCAGATCATTCAGGACTTTATTGAGCACTTCCTTAGGGTCTTTTGTGGCTTCCTCTTCACTGGGCTCTGTCTCGCTGGGATCGGTTTCATTGGGATCGGTTTCTTTGTCTTGTTCAGGATCGTCAGGAGCATTAGGAACATCGGGAGGATCGTCAACGGTAGTGTCAGGAGTATTATTATGATATGTTTCCTTTTCCGTATTCTTGGAATCTGTCGGCTGGCTGTCGTCCGCACAGCTTGTCAACAAAAGCAGGAATACGAAAAGGAGCAGAAGACTTTTTTTATACAAGAGAAAAACTCCTTTCCTGGGAAGTAAAAAATTATGTGGCAGTATTACAGTAAGTCCCTGTACTAATCTTTTCTATCTAACCAAAATATGATATAATATGGCTTGAGGAGGGGCCCGGCGTATGGCTTGAGGAGGGGCCCGGCGAAGCCGGGAGGAGCCCTTGAGCCAAAAAAGCCGGGAGGAGCCCTTGAGCCCTGGCTTGAGGTATGACTTGAGGAGGGGCCCGGCGTATGGCTTGAGGAGGGACCCAACGAAGTTGGGAGGAGCCCTTGAGCCAAAAAAAGCCGGGAGGAGTCCTTGAGTCTAAAAAGGGGCCCAACGAAGTTGGGAGGAGCCCTTGAGCCTAAGCCATTACTTTATTGTATCATAAAGAGCCGGAAATGAAAAGTAAGAAAAAAGAAGCGAAAAGGATGGATATGATATGGGAAAAATGATTTATGTAGCGGATGATGAGAAGAATATCAGGGAATTGATCCAGCATTTTTTGATTAAGGAAGGATTTGAGACGAAGGTTTTTGAAACCGGGGACGCGCTTTTGGAGACATTTAAGAAAGAGCCTGCGGATATGATTGTGCTGGATATTATGATGCCGGGAAGGAACGGGCTGACGATTTGCCATGAGATCCGGGAGACGCATAATGTCCCGATTATTATTGTTTCGGCGCGGGACGGCGAGGCGGACAGGATTGCCGGGATTACGCTTGGCGGGGATGATTATCTTGCCAAACCGTTTTCCCCGATGGAGCTGGTGGCGCGCATCCATGCCCTGTTTCGGAGAATTAACCTGGATAAAAGTACGGCGGGCAACCGTTTGCTGAACTTTGGGAATATCACGATGGACCCGTCGTTAAAAACGGTTTCAATTGACAATGCGCCATTGGAACTGACGCCGACGGAGTATTCCCTGCTGGAATATTTTATTGAGCATAAGAATCAGGCGGTTTCCCGGAAGGCATTGTTAAAAGATGTGTGGAAATTTGATTTTGATGTGGATACCCGTGCGACAGACGATGCAGTCAAGCGCCTGCGGAAGAAGATCAAGACGAGCAACGTTGTCATTACGACCGTCTGGGGATATGGGTTTAAGCTGGAACTGCAGGGGGCGGAAGATTGAAATTAGATGTGAAATTTCATGCAAAAACAATCAGAAAGCAGATTTTGCATCCGTTTTTGATTATTCTGACGGTACTGCCGATTGCCATTATTGTGTTTTTTAATATTGGCTTCCATTACATTATGCAGCATTCGGCGAGAGAGGAGCTTTCCAATACTATTAAAACGATGGAATCTCTGCTGACGTCGAATCCGGATATGGATTCCAGCGAGGCTGCGGATCTGACCAGGGAGCTGGGTGCGGCGCTGACAGCGGCGCAGCTTGCGGGAAATACGAAATTTTATGTTTTTCTGGACAGGCAGATTAAGTATCCGCTGGATCTGAACGGTGATAAGATTGCCAGCTATTTCGGGACGGAAGTTGCGGCAGGGCGGGTGAAACTGGATGATAATGTGCGTAAATGCCGCGTGGACGGGCGGAACTGTATTTATAAAGCCCTGCCGCTGGAACATTATGACGATTATACAAATCTTGCCATATTATTTGTGACGGAAATTGGGGATTATACTACCTGGATAGTCAGTCTGAACCTTATTTTGATCGTGGTGTCATTGTTTGCCGTCATGATTGGCGGGATTCTGGCGATGAAAACGGCAGACAGTATCAGCAGCCCGATTATCGATGCCTGCGCTTATGCCGCCCAGATTGGCAACGGCAATTTTATTACGGTCCCTGTGGTGAAAAGCAATGCGGAAATTAAGCAGTTCTGCAAGAGCTTAAATGCCATGTCTACCCGCCTGAAAGATTATGATGAAACGCAGAAGCAGTTTTTACAGAATGCTTCCCATGAGCTGCGGACGCCGCTTATGTCTATCCAGGGGTATGCGGAAGGGATTGAAAGCGATGTTTTTTCTGATCCGAAGGAAGCCGCTTCGGTCATAAAAAAAGAAAGCCTGCGCTTAAATAAGCTGGTAACGGAATTGTTAACCCTCTCCAGAATAGAAAATCACACTTATGTGCATGAGCTGCAGGTTTATAATATTTCTGATCTGATGTTAGACTATATCCAGCGGGTAAACGGGCTTCTGCTCCACAGGAATTTAAAATTGGTGACAAAATTTTCAGAAAAAACCTATGCCTGCATTGATGAGGGGCTGTTTTCCCAGACAATTATCAATATTATTTCCAATGCGATCCGGTATGCAAGCACAACGATTACCATCAGTACCTATCTGGAAAAGACGGACGGGGCGGCAATGGCGGTAGCGGAAATTGCAGATGACGGGGAGGGAATTGAGGAAGAGGAGCTGCCTCATTTATTTGAACGTTTTTATAAAGGGAAAAAAGGAAATTTCGGATTGGGGCTTGCCATCTCTAAGAGCGCAATGGAATCTATGGGAGGAAGCCTGTCGGCATTGAACAGGGAAGGCGCGGTTTTTCTGCTGAAAGCCCCATATGCAGAAAAAAATTAAACGGGTAGCTCATTCAATTTTGCTGCTTTTTAGCCCAAAATTATCCAGAAAAAGTGAATATAATGTTAACAAGTATAAGGTGTCTGGGAGTTATCAATGCTTCGCGGGAATGTACCGGGACCTGCGGGCGGATTTTATTAGGATAAAGGAGAAAGATTTCATGCAGATGAAGGCGAAGTACAGGAAGGTTGTAAAAAAATGTAAAAAGAAAATTAAATCTCTTTTGTCAGGAACCTGCCAGGCACAGATCTTGGGAGTGGATGGCACGGTGTCGGGAGAGACGGCAGGGTATCTTTTCAAGGACGGGGAATGGGTAAAGGAGCAGGCGGCAGAAGCGGGAGGAGACTATGTGCGTGTCTGCGGGTTATCCGTAACAGAAACCACCATCCCGCAGAAAAAGAGCCTTGCGGCAAGGACAAGGGAGAGGGATGCTTTTCTGGAGAAGTGTTTAACAGGCGGGGAATATACAGAAGAGCATTTTTTGGTGGTGCTTGATCCGTATGAGCTTTCTCCCTTATCGGCGCTTGTCCTGTTTCAGTCAGATGTGCCGTACCGCATTAAGGCGGAGGTCAAAGGGACGCTGCTTTCGGATACGGTCGGGAATACGGATATTTCCGGAGTGACGGAGCTTTCCCGGCGGCACCGCGTTCCGGTCCTGGGATTATATCCGGGGAGGGACAATACGGTATGCCTTTCTTTTTATGATGAAGAAGGAGTGCTTGTAAAGACATTTTCTTTTGTCATTAAGACGAAGCCTCTTCCAAAGGCATTGAAGGATATGGTAAAGGTAAAAGAAAACCAGACGCCGCCGACGTTCTCTCTTACGTTTGTATATGGCGGGGATACCCGTTATCCCTATGCGTTTGACCGTGCCGGGGAGATCCGTTTTTTCCTCCAGAGGACGCCGAAACCGTATGGACTGCATTTCCTGTCCAACGGGCATTTCCTGTTTGCAGAGAAAAATATTTTAATGCCGAGCTTTAGCAACCCTCATTCCAGCCAGGTTTTGGAAATGGATCTGCTGGGGAGGGTCCACCGGATTTACAATGTGGAGAACGGGCTTCATCATGACGCTGGCGAGATGACAGAAGGCGGGAACCTGATCGCCGCCGGGAGCTCCTTAGAGCATTCCAACGAGGATATGATTATGGAGCTTGACAGGAAAACAGGGAAAGTAGTGAAACAGGTAAAGCTTGGGGATATCTTTGACAAGACCTATCAGGACGGCATTGACTGGGTGCATTTGAATACCGTTTCTTACGATCCAAAGACAAATACCGTTTTAATCTGCTGCCGGAACCTTCATACGGTCGCCCGTATTGACTGGGGAACGGGGGAATTGAAATGGATTTTCTGTCACCCGAAGTTCTGGAGGGGGACGTCTATGGAGGATAAGCTGCTGACTCCGGTCGGAAAGAATTTAAAGAAAACAGGCTGGTCCTACCAGGCCCATGCGGCGTATATGCTTCCCGAGGATTTGGACGGGAATCCGGACACGGAGCATTTCATTATTTACGATAACCACTGGCATAAGCGGCGCAGCGTCAGCTTTTTTGATGACGATCCAAATTCCTTTGTCCGGATTTATACGGTGAATGAAAAAGAACGTACGGTTTCTTTATATAAAAGCTTTCCGTGCGCGAAATCAAAAATCCGTTCCAACGGCGTTCTGTGTTATGAACAGAACCGCCTGTTTGCCATGAGCGGGTATTTGGAGCCGGAAATAGAAGGCTGTGCCGGGATGGTAAATGAGTATGATTTCCAGAATGGAAAGCTGCTCAACCAGTATTTAACAAAGTCATCTTATTACCGGGCGTATGAGCTGCCGCTAAATTATCCGGATTTGGCGAAGGCTGTCGATCTGGAAGGGGATTATATGCTTGGGACCATCCGGGAGCCGGGAAAGGCGCAGGCGCCGGAATTTTTGGCTGCCATACCGCTGCCGAAAAAAGAGAGGTTTTATTCTTCGGAGGAGATTTATTATAAAGGGACGAAAAAGGAGAGGAAGCGTAAATATCAGGAAGCGCTGGAAAATGACGAGGCGCCGTTTGATCTTGAGCAGGATGCCGCCAATACGGAGATGGTATTAATGGAAAATATCCTCTATGTCAAAGCTGTCGATCATTTGATTCAAAAGATCTATTTTGTCGGGGAAACAGGGACATATGTGCAGGATTATTCCGATACGGAGCAGACAAACCCAAGCCTGTTCGGGCGGATGTTTTATGCCGTTATGGTTCCGCTTGGCGTGATGGCAGCGGACAGCTACCGGATTTATTACCAGTGTGAAGAGAAGTTATATGATACCGGGGAGTCCGTTACGGTGGGAGCAGTATAAATTAAAAAGGAAATAAAATAAAGTGCAGGAAAAGAGAATCCGTAAGCCGGGAAGGTTTGCGGATTTTCTTTTAAAATCGGATGATAGCACAACTAAGACACATCTGCATGATAATATGAAAAAAAACTGCAATTAGTCTTTTGAATTCTGTTAAAAAGAATGCCACTGCCACAGACAGTTTCTTTTGAAAATCCTGAATTTTTTGCAGGTAAAAGATTATCAATTCATACCGGACTTTTCAAAAGAAATGTCTGGCCGCGTGGCTGTTTGGAAGCACTGTATCAAAAGACTAATTGCAGGAAAAAGACATAGATGAACAGGAAGGGGCGGAAATATTTGGATATTTTGATTGTTGAGGATGAAGAGGCGATTGCAAATTTAATTTCTGTGAATTTATCGGAAGAGGGCTACCGCTGTACCTGTGCTTATGACGGGGAGGAAGGCGCGGATTATTTTGAGCAGGGCAGTTATGACCTGGTGCTTTTGGACATTATGCTCCCGAAATTAAACGGTTATGAACTGTTGGAATATATTAAGCCTTCCGGCACCCCGGTGATCTTTTTGACGGCGAAGGGGGACGTGAAGGATAGGATTAAAGGGCTGAAGCTGGGAGCGGACGACTATATCGGGAAACCGTTCCAGATCGGGGAGCTGCTGGCGAGAGTGGAGGCGGTCCTACGGCGTTCCGGCAAAGGCGGGAGAATGCTGTATTTTCAGGATGTCGCAATCGATACGGTTTCCAGGCGGGTGGTAAAAAAAGGGGAGGATATCAGGCTTACGGTCAAGGAATTTGATCTTTTGGTGGAGCTTGTGCGGAATAAAAACATTGCCTTGTACCGGGACAGGCTTTATGAAAAGGTCTGGAAGGAGCCGTTTACGGGAGAGACAAGGACGTTGGATTCCCATATCCAGCGGCTCAGGAAGAAGCTGGGATGGGATCATTATATTAAGACGGTATTCCGTATCGGATACCGCCTGGAGGAGAATTTATGAAATTGTTCACTAAAATTTTTCTCAGCGGGACCGTGGTATTTTCGGCAGCTTTTTTAATTTCAGGTTATTTTTTAATCCGGTATTCCTTTGAAAGCAGTATCGGCAGGGAAACGGATTTTGCCTTACAGCAGTTCCAATATGATAAGTTTACAGTCCAGGCGGAATTATTGTCATTATCCGGCGGAAAAGTGGAGAAAAACTGGAAAAAGAAAGAGCTTAAGGCTGCTTTGAAGAAAATTGCGGGGAAAATAAGCGTCCCGGCGGCATTTTTATCAGAGGATTTTCAAGTCCTTTGTTCAGAAATAGAGCCTCTGGATATTTCCTTTGCGGAGGAGACGCAGGAAAATATACATCGGTATCGGTTTGGAACGGACGGGGAGGAGAGCCATATTCTGATAAGCGGAATGATTGCACAGAAAAATTTAACCCTGGTTTTCCTTGCGCAATATGATATCGGCAGCACCGTAAGGCAGCAGGAAGTATTAATTAATTATTTTTTTCAGTGTTATGGGATCGCCATGCTGCTTGGGATGCTGCTGCTGACCGTCTTGTCCGTATGGCTGTCAAGCCCCTTAAAGAAAATGGAAAAGGCGGCGGATCGGATGGCAAAGGGGGATTATAAAGAAAGAATCCGCTTGTCCGGGCGGGATGAGATTGGAAGGCTTGCGGGGAGCTTTAACCGGATGGCGGACGCTGTGGAGGAGAAAATCGGGGAATTATCGGAAAATGCCCGGCAGAAGGAGGATTTTGTCGCTAATTTTGCCCATGAACTGAAAACGCCGCTGACATCCGTGATTGGTTATGCGGATATGCTCTACCAGAAGGAGCTTCCGAGGGAACAGGTCAAAAAGGCGGCAGGGTATATCTGGAAC
>CANREH010000048.1 GCA_947629585.1 uncultured Lachnospiraceae bacterium
ATTGCATCAATCGCATCATCCGACGCTAATTCAATATCCATCGTCCTTAAACGCTTTATCTTGTACATATTGCCGGGAATATGACAAATCTTATCTAACAAACCATGTTCTTTCAGCTCAGCCACTTCACTATCTGTTAATTGTACATCTATGTACTTTGTTTCCTCATAATCCACAAATGACCAGCCATTTACATCAACATGAAAGTCTTTTGGAAATTTCTGATAAACCTCTGGTATTCCCAAATCCATCAACCTTTTTAAATACTCCTGTTTCTTCAAATTAGTAATCATAAAACATTCGCTCCTTTCGTATTTTTCACACATTCTTTTTTGCATAATACACTGTCAAAATCTCACTCCAACATCTTGTCTTTTACCCGACTGATATAACAATACTTCTGTTAGTTTTAGATTTTGAAAGGTTCATGTTTTCCAATATATCATCTTCCCAGCCATAAACAATACCCCTTGCAGAAAATGAACCTTTTAGGCAGAAAACGGTCATAAAAAGCAGCTTTAACACACTTAATGGTAAACTGTTCACTAAAAAGCCGCCAGACTATGGCGAATCCCTCATGTCTGACGGCTAAATTTAATCATATTCCTTTATAATCATCTAAAAGGATACTTTTACTTCTCCAAGCGGTGCTAAGTAGTCTATATACAACATAGCATTAGTAAAATAGCTCGCATTCACATATGCTAAATTTTTCATCCAATTTACTTTCACTTTTGTATTGTATGTACCTACCATCGAGCCTTCATCCGGGAAATTGTCTATCATTTCCTGTTTCAGATTCGCTATATTGGCTATTGTCTTATAAGAGTAAGAGTTCGGAGATTGGTACATCATTTCCGCAGAGTCAATATATGTGTTAAATGTTGCTGCACCCATATCCTGAAATCTTACTCTGTATAAAGCAAATAAGTCTTCCGAACCACCATTGACCGAAACTGTTACTCCAGAAGCCTGATAGGTTTGGGAGCTTGAATAACCGTCCCATTTAATACTACCATTAAACGCCCCACCAGCTAAAAAGGTCTGCTCAATTGGTAATGGATTACCTGTAAACATCGCATAGTGATAATTACCGTTTCCATTTTCATTATCCCAAAACAGAATGAAATAATTACCTGCTGCCAGCTTAAATGTATGCACTACCTTATCAGAACCATTATGTCTTACCGTCAAGTTATAATAAAGCAACAAATTCTCATATGCTGATGATTCCGTATTTAATACTGGATTCATTTCCATATCAAAAACCTGAAATGCAACATTTTTATCCAGCAATACTGTGACTGAGTTCAATTTTTCATCTGAGGTAACAGTATGATAATATGCATGCGCTCCCAGTGCGGAATACTGCGTTGCCCAAGAATCATTAACATATCCTTCTCTAACTGCTGATTGGTATTGCGCATTGCTAGGGAAATCCAACAACTCTGTAGCTGCGGGATATAACGCCCCATCATCATAAAATGGATATGTTGAATAAACCTCCTTATTGGTTGACCAAGTTTGAGTGAAGGTATATGGTGCTGTACCATAACTCCATCCGTATTTAGCCCTTATTCCCTTTCTCTCCTGAACCGAGTCAGCTCCCTCAGACACACTAATTGCTTCTTCTGGATCTACAGTCTCAGACATTGGTATATTAACGACTTCGTCTAACGAAATTTCATTAACCTCGTTATCTAAAGCCAATGTTGATATAGCCTGACTCCGATCCGTTGAGAGTGGTGTCTGTTGCTGCTCTGCTGCACTTGCCTGTGTCGGTACTGCCAGTGTTAATGTTATGGCAACTGCCAACATTGTTGATAAAAACTTTTTGTTTCTCATTGCTTTTCCTCCTTAATATTTATATTGACACATTATCTTTTATCTGAATTTTGCCATTTTTAATATTAAATCCAATATTTAATTCAGATAAAACTCTCTTGTGTTGTGTCCGCTCATAATTTTTGATTAACAATATATCTTCTCGATAATTTGTATAAGTCAAGTTATTTCCGGGTTGATTAAGCAAGCTGTCCAAACTTGGGGATATTCCTTTAATTATTCCATTATCCGCCTTAACATCATCAAGCGATATTTCTCCGTTTGTTGCCTTATATAAGAATTTTTCTACATCAACTGCCGCTTTTAAAAGATACTTTTCTTTTTCAGACATATTTTGTATACCCGTATCTAAGGTAAAATAGATATCCATAAGTTTATCTGAAAAATCTGCAAGAATGGTTTCAACTTTTGACTTTATCAATCCATCATCTATTCCGTCTACAGTTACCCTTCCATCTGCACCTATCTGAATATTGAAGGAAATCTCTGAAATATCTATTCCATCGCTTTCCAACCTCTGAGTTATTTCCTTTAATGTTGTATTTAATTCTGCACTTGCCTTCGCACCATCAATTTCCTGTGCGGTAGCAAAGATATTAACCAATCCATTTTCTTGTTCCGTGAGCTTCTCTCCCATTGCCATTTTTTCTAATAACTTATTTATCTCACTCTTATCTGGAACCTTCTCCCCCTGCAAATATTCTTTTGACTGCTCAATATGCAATTTATCTATCTGTTCAGAATAATACTCTTCATATTTTTTTCTAATCTCTTGTAATGCCCGTACTTCCTCTGTTGCATCCTGTCCTTCATGTAGTTTTTGTCGTAATGCATATCCATACTCCTGCATTTCCTTTATTTGTTTAGAAAGAATATTATTTTTATCTGCCTGCTCCGTTTGAAATGAAAGATGATAATATTCATCCGGGTTGACAATAGAGCCATCTTTTGCCTGCACCTTTACCGTATATCCCCTGTTTTCCATGTTCCAGTTAGGTACGGTTATGCTTTTTCCTCCATTGCCATTATCTGTTCCAATCCCTACTTGATTGCCTTCACTATCATAAAGAATCAAATCATAATCACACCCCTCTGGAATATGATCAAGAGTTATTTGAATATTAAGATTATATTTATCTGATGCAACGCTTAAAATTCTATACTCGGCTATGTTGAATTTATAATAGTCCACATCTCCTACATCAGATAACTGTCCCTTTAAATATCCTGTTTTGTTGATAAGGTTGGTTAAATCTAATGTCCTTCCGACACAGTCCTCTCCAATATACTCATTACTTTTCCAGAAGTAATCATTTGAAACCTTATTATTCTCCTCAATTATATTCTTATTTGGAAAGGAATTCGTATTATGTTTAAATTCATATCCTACAATCTGAGCCTGCATTATCGCATTATGTATAACAGCCATTCCATATCTCCTCTCGTTGCCAATATAAATATACTAAAATACGTCCATATTTGTGAGTATAACAAATATACATAATAATTCAATTACCCTTGCAGAAAGTGACCATTTATTGCAGAAAACGGCACAAAAAAACAGTTTTACCCCACTTAATATGGTAAAACTGCTCTCTTTTAATATTTACTTTTTTTCCAAAAAATCATACGCACTCAAAATCTTATTATATTTCGCATATCCTGAAAGGTTATTAGCGTTATACTGCATATCCATCAGTTCCTTTATAATATCTGCGAAATTCTTCTTTGTATCAGACACACTGCTGTCGGTGAACATTCCTGTCTTATATACATCATTGTCCAGCTTACCCTCATCCACCAAATAAGAATTTAGTGCAAGCATTTCCTTTTCTGTTGCATTTGATATATCCACTTTTGAGGGATCAATTATCTGTTCACTTTCCTTTCCATCGGCTGATGTTGTCACTACTCGTAACAGCGGACTATCTTTCGTGTACGAATCCGCTTTATACACTGTCACATTTGAGCCATCTGGTAAAGCTCTCGAAGTCAATCCACCAATTTTCAGGTTAAAAGTTCCAGCATATGAAGAAGCTGCTGTTGAATTTTGTACCGGATTTTGTTTTTTAGCAGACTGCCTTTTTATGCCTGCCAATCCACTTCGCATAGCTGAGTTTGTCGTATTCAGACCACCTATATTCATTTTATTATTTCCTCCAGTTTTTAGAAATGTTTTATATAATAAATTATGGGGTAATATTCGTTACATTACTTATGATACCGTAAACTGTGCATTAGCACTTACTGTATTATGCGGGAAATTGATCGACGTAGTCGAATATGTAAATGTATGTGTTCCAACTACTGCCGGTCCGCAATTCCAATACTGCCGGAAAGCATATACAACATTTCCTGTTCCAGTAATTAAATCCTCATCTTCCAGCGTAGCACTTCTGCCGTCCCACTTTGCGATTTCGTTATGACCGTAGCCGACAACATATACTACAACAATAACATCGCCGCTGTTATCTATATAGGCGCCTTCAATCTTGACACTTGACACTGTTGGAGCAGGACCTCTTGCCGTCACCCCATCGTGGGAATACTCAACATTATCAAGTTTAATGTCTGTACCCTTATCATTACCCTTCTCTGCTGCAAACGCAGTCATAGAAAACATCATTACAAATGCCAGTGTAAGCGCCAAAGCCCTTCTTATCTTTTTTAACATGATGATCACTCCTTCTTTTTTAAATAATTTCATATTACCCCATAATTATTAGCTAGTTTTTACTTTAAGTTGACTATATTTGTTTTTCCTCCTTTGATTATTAAGTATATCGCAGAAATTTCTTATATCAATATGCCTTGCAGAAAGTGGACTGTTTTTGCAGAAAATGGACACGAAACTTTTACAATGTTATATAAGAAATTTACCATCCCCAATTGCATTTAAACCTTTCACTATTCTGAAATCCACTCCTTTACCTTATCAACAATTTCCTGCTTACACTCAAAATGCAGATAATGTCCTCCATCCAGCCGCAACACTTCGCTTTTGTCCGTTTCTATAATGACCTCCCTATGTAGCTGCTCCCATGCCTCCATAAGTTCACAATTAACTCCCGAAACAAATTGTAATACAGGCATATTGTTAGGGAATTTCATTTCCCTAACAACATCCAGATTAGATTCCATACAGTCTAATTCATTCATAACAGTTTTGTTATTTACGAAATCCATACTCAAAATCCGAAACACCATCAGTTCCTCTTTTGTATAAACATAGGAACTATCCGCATAAACCGCCTTTTGGTGTTTGCTAATTGACTTCAACCGGGTAATTCCCAAAATATTTTTTGCTTGTTGTAAATATGACGAGAGTTTATTCAATGTCACTACTCTGATTGGAAACGGCTCCCGATCAGACTGTTTCGGTACGGACGGATCGATACCGATAAATCCTTTTACTTCTTGAGGATATTCATTCGCCCAGTACAATGAATACAGACCGGAAATAGAGTGTGCCATAAGATAGTATTCCTTACACCCCAATTTCTGTGTACATTCGTGCAGCTCTTTCACTATTGTACTAATTGTACGTTCCGTACTATTTCTATCAGAAAGCCCATAGCCAAAGGGTTCTATTGTAATAACACAAAAATTTTCTGCCAGTGCTTTTGCCAATGGAAGAAATTCTAATATGGGTGAAGCCGAACCCCATCCGGGCAGCAAAATAATTGTCGGTTTATTCCCCTGCCCCTTTACATCTGCCGTCATCTTAATTCCAGCTATTTCTATTTCCTGCCCATATGCTGATCGGACTTTATCCAATTCACTTTTTTTGCAAAAATAATTCCAAACTAACGGTACAACTGCAATAATTGATAAAATCCACATTGCAACTTTAAATATTACTCCCCTCATAATCTGCTCCTTTCACGGTGGCAAGAAAAAACATTCATATGTTTTCTGTTTTCAGTATCTAAATGGCATGATATAAATACTTCATTAGTAAGTATAATCAAAAATATTTGCACTTCAATCACACACGCAGAAAATGACCTTCTGGTGCAGTAAATGACCAAACAATAAACTATCAAGGCACAAAAAGGCGCATAGAACCCCCTGATATATACGATTACGCTTTTTATATTTATGATAGCCTGTCCAAACCAAATGACATTTCTTCAAGCATATGTACTAAATATTCCTGCTGACTTGCATTTTTGCTATTTAAGACATTTAAAATACGTTCTGATATGGGAATTTCATTTAGACTTTCATATAAGAGGTAAGATAGAGGAACAGCCAATGCATCCGCAATTCTCATAAAGTTTTCTAACGACATTGTTCTGCTCCCATGTTCGATCCGCTTGATAGAATCAACTGAAAGCTCCGCTTTCTCTGCTAGTTCAAATTGTGTTAAATTCTGTTTTTTCCGGTATAATTTCACGTTATCGGCAATAATATATTTTATATCCTTCATTTTCTGATTCTCCATTCTTTTAATTTTTAGTGAAATGAAGAATCTGCCGGAGGTCCCCTTTTCGACCTTCGTATGTATATATCCTGACATATCAGCATTTTTCGACAGAAGCAAAAAAAAGAGTACACCGCACCGACCTGCCATGTCGATTTGTGTACTCGTAAGCTGCCGTATTTACTTTTCAGAAATATATCGCACTGTATCAGCCAGCGCATATATCCCCCAAAAAATAATCTATGTAAAAATCTTATCATCCAAATTTAAGGTATGCACCCAACAACATTTATACAATATCAGGTATACACTAATAATCTTAGTCCGTTTTACAGCATCATCTATTTGTGCAGCAAGATTAGTTTTATCAAGATTTATCTTCACCTTGAAAAAACTATGCCGCACAATGACTTACATCTTATCAAATATCAGTAATCCTAACATTAGTTTTGCAGAAAACAGACATTTTTTGCAGAATATGGCACAAAAAAATCCTTTCAAACCAGCCTTGCCGTTCTGAAAAGATTTTCTTATACTCAATCCGCTTTTTCCATCATAATATTTAATTCATCATTTTTGCCGACCAACTCATCATATGTTCCTATATCATCAATCACTCCTTCCTTCAGTACGACAATTTGATCCACTATGTTCAATATAACCTTATCTGATTTCTTTCAGATTAGTAACGTATGTTTACATTTCTTCTATGGCTCACTTTTTTGACTTAAAACTTGATTATCATACGCTCTTGCAGCATCTTGTCTTTTCAAGTATTCTTTATTAATCCGCTGTGTTTCAGCTTCTCTTTCCAGTTTATCCTGCTGAATTTGTTTTGCTGCTTGACGCTTTTGTAAATATTTCTCCAATAATTCTTTCTGTCTCTCTTTTCTTTCGTTACTGCTTTTATAAAAACTATCTTTTGAGCGAATACCAAATTCAGAATCTGCGGAAACTGGCCAAGCATCACCCCTACATTGTTCTAGGGTTTCACCAACTGTCAACATTACAGATGCATTCCTTGAGCCATATGAAGCTCCTAAATCATGCTTAATCCAACTCAAAACCTGCTGCTTATATTCAGGATCATCTTTCATTCTCTTAAAAGCAGCCTCAGTCACATTAACTGCTGCATTACTTACTGTTGCGTGCGTAGTAATCTGTGATAACTCCTGATAAAACTCTTTCTTAAATGCTTCCAATTCTTCTTCAGGAGTCATTTCTTTAGTCTGTTCAACATCGCTTACTTCATTAGCAGATAATTTTTGTGCAAAAGTCTTTTCTTCCCTTTTAGTTCGCCTTGCTGCTGTATCTGTTGGTACAACCTCCCTTTGATAATAATTGTTTTGTACTCCTAACGTCATAACACTATTCTCCTTTCTCAGCAATAATAATTTTTACAATATCATTAAAAGTGTTAAACTTTCGTTCTCCAATTGCACTTTCTGGTACTCTTATTTCAAATTTTTCCTCCACAGTTTCCATAAATATTATCATTTGATAAGGCTCTATGCCAAACCGTTCTGATAAAAGAGGATAATCTCTCGCTTCATTAGGCAATGCATTTATGTCTATACCAAATAATTCTACTAATATTTCTGCCAATAAAGTCTTTACTTGATTTTCCATAATTACTTCCTTTTCTACTTTCACAAAACTTCCATTTCAACATTACCATTTAGAGTATCAATAATATACTGTCCCATAGCATCTATTTCTGTTTCAAGGTATATTTTATCCTGTTCACTTAAAACCTTTTGCAATTCGCACTTTACTTTTTTAATGTCATCTATATTTCTTTCTAAATACTCTATTGATAATGGACGATTTATGGTAAATACATCTTGAACATTACTGCTTAAATAAAAACAATCTATATCCAGCATAAATCTATACTTGACTATTTGTTTCAGTTCATAAATATATTTATCAGAAACACTGCTACCATATAAACACATAATTGCAAAATCCGGATTTATTGCATTTAATACTTGAAATGCGTGAACCCCAAAATGTCCAGGTTGTATTTTGCTAATGGGCATTATTTCCCCTGGTATTCCAGTGAGAATTAACTCAGGTTTACATTCCTGTTCAATATTTTTAATAAAACGATTATATAAAACAATTTTATATTCAACTGGTATATCACTGTTCATAAAAGCGGGAAAACTATACACATTATGTAAAAATACACTATTACACCTAGAGGATACTAAAACAATATTGTATCCTTGATTTTCAAAATATTGCTTCACTGCTAATTCTGTTAAAAACTTATCTGTTCTCTCACCAATCCCCATTACACATACTATGGGGGTATTTATTTCAGCTAACTCAAGAGAAATTCCATCAAGCTCAATATTTTGATTCTTTTGTGTCAAATCAATATATTTCCCTGAATATTTTTCAACTAATCCTACTATTCTATTATATGTTTCCGTATTGAAATGTCTGGATAACAATATTTGCTTATGATGCTTTAGCATTTCTTCTACAATTTCAAGTACAAAATCTTCTTGTATATCATGTATAGAGTCAATGAGCCAAATTGCATCAATAATCTGATAGTCATTCTCTGATAACGATTCTTGGACTCTAAATTTAGAAAACTGATTTTTCTCTACCGCCCACCCTTTGGCTGCTAATAAGATCAACGGCTCTATGTTTTCTATCATTGATTTAAATTTTAAATACGGCTGCATCTCCTTATCATACGGAAATGCTACTACTCGTAATATCTTATTCAAATTTGTTCACCTCTCTCCTAACTAAAATGATAGCCATGCTCCCTTAATGTACAATATTCTTTCAATTGTAATTCACAAGACATCTTCATTTTTTCGCATCGCTCTAAC
Organism: uncultured Lachnospiraceae bacterium; assembly: GCA_947629585.1. Lineage (GTDB taxonomy): Bacteria > Bacillota > Clostridia > Lachnospirales > Lachnospiraceae > MGBC100174. Next base: position 9,127 of record CANREH010000048.1, read on the forward strand.
CGTTTTTTGGACGACAAACAATTCCCATCTTCCATACCCGCTGCACACAAATTACAAAAATCTCCTGCCCAACAAGTCCTACAATTATCAGCAGTTAATTTTCCAATATTTACTAAATCCTTGATTTTAGAAATATCAAAACCATTGTCTAAATCGCCTAAAACAAATGCCTCACAACTTTCATTAACACGTTCACAAGGATAAAACTTTGCATCAGCATTAACAAATAGTCTTGTGGCTCCTGCAATACACGGTCCTGACGGATGATATACTTTGCCTCTATTTCCTTTTGCAACAATTTTCTTATGAATATTTTCTTTCATTGCTGCAATTTGTGTTTCTGTCAATTTAGAAATATATTTCTTATCTAATCGTCCAAGCAAATGCAAATAAGCCTTAAACATTTCATATCTGTAGTTCGTATCAAACGCCTCTGTATAGTGAATTTCTTTTTTAGAGCTATTTTGATTTAATGTTGTAGAACCCACTATAGCAGACGTAATAAAATCGTATGTAAAAAAATTACTACTGCATTGAAAATCATTCTTCTCATCCAATACTGCATTAAAGCTAACATTATTCATATAGAATGGATAATTTTCTTTTATATAATCAACATTTTTCATTATTATATCGAAAGTCCCTTTGCCACTTTCTGCAAAAACACGGCTATTATCTTGGATTGACTGTGGTCCGTCCAAGCTGATCGTTAAACTAATATTATTGTCACACAAAAATCTTATGATTTCATCATTTAACAATGTTGCATTTGTTGTCATATTATATCTAACTTTTTTACCTCTAAATGCTTTATTAGCATAGTCTATTATTTCACTTATAAGCGCTACTTCAAGTAAAGGTTCTCCACCATAAAAACTAATTACTGCTGTTTCAATATTTCCACTGTGTTTCCGATAAAAATCAACTGCCTTTTTTGCCGTTTCAATTGTCATTCTTTTTTTAGTATGAACTCTATTAATATAAGTACCAGAATACACACAATATTTACATCTTAAATTACAATTTTGTGTTACTTGTAAAATCAACTGGTGGACATTATTTTCCATATAATCTTCTATATGATCTGCTGCTGCATGTTTAATTTCCATATCAACGTTACAGGGTTCTAAGAACCCTTGACTTTTTAATTTATTTATTTTATCTAATGTCACACTATCTATTTGCGAAAATTTAATATTTCCCATAATGAGTTTTTCGAGATTTGAATACAAATTACTATCTACACGAATTATTGATACTGTATTAACATCGAAAATATAATATGCTTTCACAGTTCTAAACAATTTTATAAATGGTATCTCTCTCATTCTATATTCACTCCTTTGCAAGCAGGCGCAGAAATGTAACAGTATATTTCTGCACCTGCCCATCGCATTTAATTCAAGATTCTGCCAAACAGATTACAGCGCCCATCCACCGGATATTGCAGTCGTTAATCCTTTGGAGTAATTCTGCAAATATACAGTGTCTGTTGTTGTGGTGGTTGTGCAATTGTAACAAGGAATAGATGAACAGAGCGAATTGCAGCTACAAGAAAATGCCACCAATGTACCATCCTGAATTTTAGCTTTTTTGCCTAAAGTCTTTTTCATACCCGTGTCCTCCTTTCTCACAAATTTGTAGCGAAACCATATACAAAAGCTCACTACTATCTCAGTATATCATTAGCAAAGTAAATTTCAATGCGCACTGCAGAAAGTGACCTAATTTTGCAGAATATGGCAAAAATCTTTTCAATTAGGCAACTTTTAGCCCTCTAAAAATATTTCCCTATACTTAATCCGCTTTTTCCATCATAATATTTAATTCATCATTTTTGCCGACCAACTCATCATATGTTCCTATATCATCAACCACTCCTTCCTTCAGTACGACAATTTGATCCACTTTGCTCAATATCTCTTTCTTATGTGTTATCACTATCACTGTTTTTTCTTTCAGCTTCGTATTCAGCAGTCTGTTAATCTGCTGTTCTGAATAAGCATCCGTGTTTGAAGTGGCTTCATCAAATATAATAATCGGCTTATCATGTATCAATGCCCTTGCAAGGGCTATCTTCTGTTTCTGTCCGCCGGAAAGCATTGCTCCGTTCTGCCCTACCATATAATCTAAAGAAACCTCTTTTATAAAATCTTCAAGTCCGCTGTCCTTGCAGGCTTCCTCTATCACAGCATCGTCCATCTGCTTATACAAACAGATGTTATTCCTTATTGTATCATTAAAAAGATATATCTGCTGGCTAACCACAGATACCATGTTCCGATAGTCTGACAATGACAGTTCCGAAATATTCTCTGTCCCCAATAATATCTCTCCATTTTCCGGCTCATACATTCTGGTAAGAAGGTTGATGACTGTTGTCTTTCCTGAACCATTGCGCCCGATTATAGCCGTCTTACTTCCTTTGGCAAACAAAATATCAATGTCCCTTAATATGTATTTATCTTTTTCATATGCGAAAGAAACCTGTTCCATTTTCAAGTCATTCAGACACAGGTCTGCGGTCTTTCCGGTATCCGTTTCTTCTTCTAATTCCATAAAGGCATAATATCTTTTCGTTGACGGAATAATCCCTGATAATAGGTATCCTATATTCAGGATTGCAGAAATCGGTCCCGTAACATAAGCGCTGTATGTAATAAACGCAAACACGCTGCCCACCGAAAGCTGCAAGTCAAATACCAGATTGGCGCCCAATATATATAACAGTGTAGAGAGGAGCTGAACCATGATATTATCCACAATCATATTCCACTGGCTCAACATATTCATCTGCTTCTGCTTCTCTATAATGTTATTCTGGTTATGTGCAAACTCCTCATGCTTCTTATCAAAGATATGAAACAGCTTTACTTCCCGTACCCCTCCAACAGTATCCCCGAACCATCTCGCATATTTTTGATTCCTTTGTATAAACTCGTCCATAATCTGTTTTTGCTTTTTGGCAAAATATTTCATTACAACACACTTAATCGGTATAAACAGAAGCACCAATACCGTCATTTTGAAATCTATAATAAATAACCCGATTATGCCGCCTGCCATGCTGAACGCCTGCGTAACCACAAAGAAAACGCTGCTGTCAGCAATAGATGTCATTTGATTAATATCTGTGTTGATATTATTCAGAGTCTCCGCATAATTAGTGTTATTGAAATAATTTACCCGCAGCTTCATTAGATGTGAGAAAGACTGTTCCGAAAGAAAATATTGTATCTTTGCTGAAATGTCTACACGTTTCTTCTCCTTAATTATATCTATAAGGGAATTTATCGTGTATATTACCATAGATGCCAACACCAGCTCAATCAGCAATTTCTTATTACCACCGATGAAACCATCATCCATGATCCGCTGGCTGATTAGCGGTACACAAAGACTCAATCCCGTAGAAATAAACAGACAACAGACAATAGCAATTATAGTTTTTTTATATCTGTTCAATAACAGAAGTAATCTCTTTACAGCCTCTTTATTATCCATCTTCATCCTCCGTCAGCTTTGTTTCTATAATATGATATATTTCCTCAATCTCTTCCCTGTCAAACAACCTTGATATTTTTTTCTCAATCTTTTCATTTTCAAAAGAAAACTTAGCCAAAATATTTTCTTCCTCATTGCAGAGAATAATCTCTACATCACAATCAGGGTATACTTTCAAAAATTTCTCCTTATCGTCCAATGGAACACACCATATAACCAAATCACTTTGCTTATAAAATACCTGACTTTCTATAAAAGTTTTCCATGCTTCATAATCTGACACAGGCTCCGGCATATATTCTAACCCATACAGTACACATTCAGGCTCCATTTCTATCGTGTATGCGTTGTAACCATCACAGGCAAATGCCCTTTTTAATTCAGTAAGTATGTAAAAACTGTCTATTGCCGCTTCGATTGCCAACACCACTACCGGAACCTCAAGACTATTTCCCTGATAATGATTGTTCAAAATCTGCTGCTGCCTTGTTTCCCTGCTCCAAAAGAACCCCCGCACATCTATATTATAAATATCCTCTTTCCCAAGATATATTACATTCTTGTTTTTTGCATCCAGACTTTCCAAATCAGCCACAGAACAAGCTATTACAGTATCTACTTCCTCCCTTATTTCGTTAAATTCTCCCGAAACCGTTTCAAAGTAATAATCTGCTCTGCTCGTTTTCTTCCTGCCTGTTATATAAGCCCTATAAACCCAGTCTGGCTCATACACTCCCCCAACCATTTCAGTACGGCTTTGCTCTCTCGCATATTCCTTCAATTTCTTTATGTCAAGCGCTTGATCTATATTTAGCCTGTTTGCAATCAAAGCACATACATATGGCGCTGCATAACTGTTACTCAATGATGTTCTGATTTCTTCATCAAACATCTTAACCATATGTTCAGAGGGTACAACAGTATCAATCCCCATTTGCATATAATCTTTGGAATAACTTAAAGGACTGCCTATTGTTGCTACACCAATCACATTCGTAAAACTAGCCGGATATGATACGAAACCTGAATTAGCCGTTGCTGCCACAATAATCATTCCATTATACGCATACTTATTGACCAGTTTTTTAAGCTTCTCACACTCATTAAAATTCGTAGTTCCGAAGCTCAGATTGACAACCCTTATATTGTGCTGATAACACCATTCAAGGGCAGGTTCTATCTTTTCAATCCCGCCTTTCCCATTTTTATCCAAAATCCGTACACTATTCAATATGCAGTGAGAATTATATTTTTCAACAATCAATGCACAGAATGTTCCATGCTGAAAATCCGTAATCTGAATTTCGTTTTTATCTTCTATGCACCTGTTGTTTTCATCTATAACTATTTGCGCCTGTATTTTTTCTTTGCATATTAAATCTCTGTTTATTCCATTATCAATAATAGCTATTCTATCTTCTCTCAAAAATCTCATCCCAATTCTTACATTACTTGACATTCTGCATAATCAACTTTTCATGTTGATGTTTATAGATTAGAATTGTCCAATAAGTATTTTATAACAAATCTTCCAAAATTCAATTAGCATTGCAGAAAATAGCTCTCTATTGCAGAAAATGAACATCCCGTTTGAACAGATAAATATAATAGTCTGTCCAAACGGGATATTATTACAAGATTTTCATTCGCTCTCTACTTTTTGCAGCCACTCCCTTACCTTCTCAACAACCTCCTGTTTCCTTTCATAATGCAGATAATGTCCGCCATCCAGCCGCAGCACCTCACTTTTATCTGTTTCCGTAATAACTTCCCTGTGCAGTGTTTCCCATGTTTCCAACAGTTCACAGTTATCCCCCGAAACGAACTGCAATACCGGAATTGTTTCAGGGAATTTCAAATCTCTTACCGACTCCAGACTATCTTCCATGTGATTTAGCTCATTCATAATATCCCTGTTATACGCATAATCCATAGACAAAATACGGAATATTTCCAGCTCCTTTTCTGAATACGGATAAGAAGGATCAACATAGACTGCATTTTTCGGATTTCCAACAGATACTATCCGTGTAATTCCCAATGCGCTTGTTGCTTTCTGGAAGTACGCCGACAGTTTGTTCAGTGTTACCATTTTAATCGGCAGCGGCTCTTCATCGGACTGTTTGGGAACAGACGGATCAATTCCTATAAAACCTTGTACTTCTTGTGGATAAGCATTTGCCCAATATAATGAATACAAGCCTGATAATGAATGCGCCATTAAATAATACTGGTCACAGCCTAACTTTTGCGTACATTCGTGGAGTTCTTCCACAATCGTGCTGATCTCCCGTTCTGTACCAAGCCTGTCTGAAAGCCCGTATCCAAACGGTTCTATGGTAATAACCCGAAAATCCTTTGACAGTTCTTCCGCCAATGGAAGAAATTCCAGAACTGGTGAGGGAGAACCCCATCCGGGCAGCAATATGACTGTTATCTCGTTATCCTCCCCCTTTATATCTGCTGTCATATTATGACCATTCACTTCAACAGTTCTTCCATATGCAGCTTCGACCTTAGACTGCTCTGCTTTCTTACAGATAAAATTCCAGATTACTAATACTGCAACAGCGCCCAGTAATGCCACAAACGCCCATTTCATAATTTTTAAGATCCGTCTTTTCATGTTTACCTCCTTGTAATTTACAGTATGTTAAAAGCTGATTGTACCTCCTGTTACCCGTATGGCGCTGGAAGATGTATTGGTAACGTAAAACCTGTAATAACCTGTGTTTGAAATCTTAAATGATGTATTATGCGAACTGGATGTTCCGCTATATGTCTGCGTCCAGCCCCCGGTATTGCTGATATATCCCATTTCAACAGAAGCCGATCTGTCCAGTTCAATACTGAAACTCACGGTTGTTCCCCCTGCCACATAGAACATACTCCCATCACTGTCCATAAAAGATACTGTTTTTCCACTCCCAATATCTGTCTGCGGCAATCCCATTCTTGCCCCCTGTGATACTTCTTCCTTTATCGGAACTGTTTTTAATGTTTCCATGATCTCTTTCCGTTCATTCTTTCCCATGACTGATTCCTCCTTGCGTTGTATTGATATTTCCTTCCGTAATAATAACCCTGTCACTGGAACAATTTTTCAGATAAAAATAATATGTCCCGTCACTCTCTGGGCAAAAGTCTATATTACAGGTATTTTGGCTTATCATTTGCAGTACCTTTAATTCTCCGTTTAATATATAGCCTACTTCCAAAATACCCGCCTGCGTCAGTCCGGTTCCGTCACTCTGCCCTTGTGTAAATCCAAAGCGCAATACTGTACCTTCCTCTACATTCCAGCCGTCATCATTGCTTTGAGTGAAAATTATCATTGCTCCGTTGTCCAGATAGCACTCCGGCAGATTTCCTTCAATATCTATGGGGATTTCCATAATATATTTTGCAATAGGAATATTCCCTTCATATAAATTTCCCGCACTAATCAGGTCTGTCCGAATGTCGGCAATATCATTGAAATGATACGCAAAATCTTCTTCTACCCTATGCCCTGTCTGCTGCTGCATGATTTCTTTCTTATTACTTCCTATAATCCCGGCAGAGCGCAGTAATTCTTTTGCCCCCACGGTCATACTTCCAAGTACAAAGAACATAAGCAGAGCCACCGCATACCGCTTACCCTTATGGACTTTCTTCACAGGATTTATTTTTGAAAATACAATTTCCTTAATCCTTTTATTATCAGCAGCATATCCAGCTTCTGTATTTTCCTCAATCAGTTCAGAAGCGTTATCCAACATATCACTTATTCTAATTTTCATTATTGCCATAGCCCTCTTTAATAAGAATTTTTTTAAGCATTGCCCTGCCACGCCGTAGTCTTGTTTTTACGGTCTGCGGGTTCATTTCAAATTCATGTGCAATTTCTTTTACTTTTTTGTACTGATAATAATAGGCAACAAAAATTTTACAGTCCAGCGGATTTAACTGCTTTAAAGCATCTGCCAGGATTCTTTGCTGTTCTCTTTGAACAATCAACTGCTCTAAACTGTTGTCAATTAGCAAGACATCATCCATTAGCTGTAAATCCTGTCCCCTGTTTCTTAACCAGTCCTTAGTTTTATTCCTTGCAATGACCGCTATGTACGCCTTTATACTGCTGTATTTTTCATAATTAATCCTATCCGCTGTCCTCCATAGCGCTATAAATGTGTCTGCAACCACCTCCTCAATATCTTCCCTTGTTCCCTTTGAGCTTATCAGGCTTCCGACGATTTTAGAAATATAGGCACTATATATATCTATGATTTTCGCTAATGCTTTTTCATCTCCATTTCGCAGCTTTTTTAACAGTCTCTTCTCATCCATTCGCCCAAATCCCATCTGCTCAAATTTCCTATCAATACGCCACTGGGAAGAATTTGGTTTCATTTTTTTGCAACAAAAAAGAGATACTGCATCCTGCAATATCCCTTTCAAACCCATATTGTTTAAATTTTGTTTTGCTGTTCCTGACAGCTACCGGCAAAGAGGCTCTCGCTGAATATCCGGGAGCCTCTCCCGCTGCTCTTATAAGCTGCTGTTTTCTTTTTTTACATTCTTTGGTCTTTTCGGCTGATGAAAAAATCCTGCACAATCTGGGGGCCAGTCGAAATAATTCTTTTCGACCTCATGCCGGGCAATTTTTTCCACTGCCTTTAAGACAGTATCATTGATTTTCTCTGTTTTCTTCATCTTGCTTTTACCTCCTGTTTCATAATTTTAGCTACACATAGTAAGGATGCACACAATATGACAGCCAATGACATATAACTTATATACAGCTCATTGATTTTCAAAGCAATCAGCGCTACAATTACTGACGCTTCCATTAAGACGCATAACCTGGCTGCTTTCTTTGCTTCCTGCAACTCGTCTTTGTCCATATCCATATTAGGATGATTGACAGTTCCTATAACGCCAATCACAAGTACCGCCAAAGACAACATTACATATACCGCAATCGGAGTTTCAGAAAGAACCGTAGCTGCCTGTATAATCGAAATATAGATTATGACAGTCACGAGATAGCACTGCCAAAATTTATCTGCATGATAACCGCCAGTCCTTTTCCGCAGTGAAAGAAAAAATACCAGAAAACAAACTGTTGGTACAAACTGATTAAAAATCAGCCCGATCAATAACATGGTTCCGACTGTTATGGTATGCTCTATCAAAGTGACCAAAGCATACTCATATTGATTGCTGTCAGCTTTGTCTATCATTCTTTTCGATTCCATTTGGCTTACCAAGTTTAATACCATCTTTTCTATCATACCCATGTACCTCCTTCCTACTATCAAGTATAGAGAAATATCGAATCAAAACAATAGGCTTTGCAGAAAATAGGCACTCCAGAGCAGAAAGTGGCACAAAAAAGATTAAAATTTCATTTTTCAGGCAGGAATGATGATTGAAAAATAAAATTCATTTTTACTGTCCTCAATAATATATGAGCCGCCATACTTCTCTATAACCTTTATGATATTTTTAATCCCTATTCCATGCTCTTCTATCTTCGATATTTTAGAAGATTTTATTTCCCCATTCTCATAACATATTGGATGGTTGAATGTATTTTTCACAGCAATAATTATCATTTCATCTTCATTAACAAATTTCAGTTTTATTACCTTTTTATCATCGCACTTTTCACAGGCTTCTATCGCATTATTCAACAGATTAGACAAGATAGTGACCACATCCTCGTCTTTTATCCTTACCTGTGAAAGATCATTTACCCGGAACACAAAAACAATTCCCTTCGCATCGGCTTCCTGATATTTTGTGTTTAGGATTGCATTTACAATCACATTATTTGTATTGATAGCATCCAGTTCTTTATCTAAATGACCATAAATTCCTTTAACATATTTCTCTAATTCCTGATATTTCTTGTTTCCCAGCAGCGATTCAATACATATAATCTGATTTTTGTATTCATGTGTTTTCCTTTTTTGGCTGTCAAAATTTTCTGATATTGACCGATACATCTCTGTCTGATTTTTTACCTGAATATGAAAAATTTCATTTTCATGCAGTTTTATTTCTCTTTCTAAAATGTCATTAATCAGATAAAACTCAACAATATTCATCCCTGCCATTCCAAATGCAATAATGAATAAAAAGAATATCTGCTCTGTTGTTTCCACATATCCAAAGACGGTAAACATAGATACCATAATAATTATTGTAAATATAGGGAAAAACAGAAATTTAAGCCACTCTGACTCCACGAGCCTTTCTGCTGATTTTTTCCCAAACTTTTTCTTAATAATAAGCACAGAAAAATAAAGAAGCATTTTCCCAAGCATAACAACCAAAACATTTTCTAACACATATGTCAGGCTTGTTGTTTCGCCGCTAGAAACCAATCCACTATAATAAATCAGAAATGCTATATAATCCGCCGACAATAGCAGGGCTTGATAAAAGACAGCCAGTATCAATGACTTCTTTATACTGATTTTCATGTGCCAGAACATAAAGCCAACAAATATTAAAATAATGGTCATTTGTTTTAGGACGAAAATATTGGCAAATCCCTTTACAGCACCAAACACACCACTAACTAATAGTATTAACTGCACTGCATTGATCCAGCCTTTATAACGTACTTTTCCAAATATCTCAAAAAATATTTTGCAACAAAAGACCTCAAATACTATCATCAATACAGTTGGTAATGAATCAAACATCTAAACTTCTCCTCGATATGCAATAAATTTATCCTTAACATATGTATATCTGGCTTTCGATATAATCAAAATCGTTCCGTCCGTTAATGTTGCCTGATACCTCTCAATACTCATTATATATTTCAAATTCACAAGATAGCTTTGATGTATCCTTACAAAATCATTATCCTGCAAATCAGCCTCAAGATTATTCAGGGTAGCATATATGGTATAAACTTTCATTTTATCTTCCTGAACATGAAACTCCAGTTTATGCAGCCTGCTTTCAATATATAATAATCTTTCCAATGCAATCTCTTTGACACCTTCGTTGAAATGAAAACTTTTGGTGACAATCGTATAATTCATTTTTTCAATAATTGCATTTATACATTCATCAATCGCACTCTTAAAATTATTGCCGCCTTTCAACAAATATCTTATGGCATCCACCTTATAACCTTCCAGTGTATAATTTACGAATGCCGTCACAAAAACAATAAATGCTTCTTTGCTTACTTCCCGAATTTTCTTAGCCGTCATAATGCCATCGACTTCATCCATGTTAATATCCAAAAATATAATAGAATATTGGAGCATACCGATACCCAGTGATATGAGCTTTGCTCCGGAGCTATATGTATCTATTTCAAAAACAAGTCCTTTTTTCAACATACAATCAGATAGGATATTTTTTAACTCTTCTGTAAAATAGTTTTCATCATCACATATAGCAATTTTGAACATTCATCGCCCTCCTTTCCAGAAACAGCATGATTACCGCTAATGCTGCATACTTTCTATTATATTTCGGCATAACTTATGTCAAACTTTATTTTTATCTTACATGGATAGTATGCGTGGTATTTATGGCTAAAACCGCCAAAAGTCATACTTTCATGAGTAAAATGATATGCAGTATTCATGGGTTCGTCAATATGATTGCAGAAAACGACCAAATATTGCAGAAATTGACAATAAACAGTCTCTATAGCCATTGCCCCTGATATGTATGCCAAGCTAATCACTCATTCCTTGAAAATTTCCTCATACGATGTATTCAGGATTTCCTTGATTACTTTAAGCTGCGTCGCTTTGATATGCTGTATCCCTCTTTCTATCTTGACCAAAGTTTCCCTTGTAATCTGCACATTTTTAAGCTGCATCAATGCAACCAGCTCTGTCTGCCCTATTTTCCGTTCCTTTCTGATCCGCCGGATATTCTTTCCCAACTGAATACCATCCTGTTTTACTTTTTGTTCCATTATGCACCTACATTCTGAACCAGTTTCAGTCCTTTTTTCTTTATTTTATGTAGAAAAGGTGCTATAATGGGACTTGTTTCAGTCCATTTCATATACAAAGGAGCAAATTATGGATATAAAAATTCAAGACCTGAACATTTCCCCTGCTGTAAAATCAGCCTTACTAAGCACAGGTTTCACCAAAGTTTCAGACCTTGCAGGACATAACTATATAACATTGGCAAAAATATTCCCGAAGAACTGTATCATAGAACCTATCATCAACGAGCTTAACCCTTTGGGCTATCTCCTGCCTCCGGAAAACGAAATTTCCGTCTATGATATTTCCATGTCGAAGCGGCTGCAAAATACCCTTATCAGGAACAATGTGATGTACCTGTCACAGCTATCTGCTATTCCCAAAGAAGAAATCCTGCAATTTCGGAATCTTGGCGATAAAACCATTGAGGAGCTTGAGCAAATCTGCCAGACACACGACATACGGCTCAGATCGCTTGCTTCCCTAAAAGAAACCTTTGATAAATACCGCTTTCCGGTCAAAATATACCCCATGCTTTTCAAAAATGGCATCTCATGTATAAATGATTTTAACCACAAGACTTCCTATGACATATATACCATATGTGGGCAGGATTACTCCCTTACCATGAAAATATATTTTATCTTGAAGAAAAAAGGGATTACGCTTGATGACTGGCATGATAGGTTTTTATTTGAAATTCTGCCTATGCAGAAAGCCAATCTGTTATGGAAGAAATATAATGTCAGTACAGTTTCACAGTTCTCTGATCTGACCGAACAGCAACGTCAGGAAATAGCCTCTGACATTCCTGCTCTGTCAAAAATATTGGATACGTTTCTAAGTAAATCCTAAGTATAATGTTAAATTAGTACGAAAAAGGCACATAGATGTGTCAGTGATCTCTATGCGCCCTATTCGTCTTTTCACTTGCTATCAGAGCTTGTCCAAACAAAATGACATTTCTTCAAGCATATAAAATAGATAGTTCCGCTTTCCGCTTTTATTATAGAAGATATTACGAATAGTTCTTTATGTGAATTTGATCCAGATTTATATACATGAGATATGATAGCAGAATAGCCAATGCATCTGCTATTCTCACAAAATTTCTGACAGTATTAGTATGATATTAATTAAAAAACCTAATAGCTACTAAAGGGAACAGTTTAACCCTGTTCCCTATTATATTACCATCTTGCCACTTGGTATGTGATTACTTGATCTGTATAATTGAGTGTAATGTTGTATGTACTATATTTGATTATGTTTTTCTATTTCCTTTAATTTAGTCTTAACTCTATTCGCCCCCATATCTAATCTTTCCTTAATTTTTCCTATTCGATCAAAAACGGTGCGTTAAAAGAAATTGTTGAATACGGAAATGTACATCTCCTCCCGGTAAATTGAAAATAGTGCGAGCCATTAGCTAAAATACCACAATCAAAAATATAAATCCATGTTTCATTAGGATTAGGAACAGGGGCTCTATAAGAAGAAATCGGAGCTGAATAAACTAAGTCAACACTTGTTCCATTAACAGACGCCTTTATCGAACATAATTTAATTGCCTTATAAGTTATGTAAACATGACCAGTAGAATCATCCACATGAATATCTAATTGATTTGAAGCTGCTGGAATAGTTGTTTCACTAATATCTGATTCCGAAACATTAATTTTATTATAATATTTTTGCACATTTTTTAATTCTGTTTTTGATATTTCCTGCTCTTTTGCAAACGTTATCGTTGGAAATATCATACATAGCACAAACACCCAAGTAATTGTTTTTATAATTCCATTCATATTATTCCCTCCTACTGCTTTTGATTTTTATGTGTAAAAAAATTTTAGTTTTATACTTTGCTCAAATGATCTGATGTTGTAAGTCGCACATATCTTATCACTGATTTTCTGGCACGGCTGATCTTTTTCTTTGAAAATCGTAGTCTTGATAGTAAACAATATAATTAAACAAAATGAACTGTTGTTTACTATATTATAATGCAATATTCTTTACAGAAACTATCCCCTTTTTGCATAAAATGACCATCCAAATCAAAAAATCTCCTTGAATCAAACTTATCAATCCAAGGAGATTTTCTTTTCTCTCGGCTCTACTTGCCCTTTACAGACACATTCTTAGCTGTTTCGCCCTTGACCATATCTTACTGCAACGCAAGAAGCGTTCCACGCAATCCGTACTGCATCTGAGGTATCTGCTGTTTCTTTATAGATTTAAAATAATCCATATATTTCCTCAAGATGTTAGTTTCATATAGTGCAGCGCTATAAGAACCTAATTTGTTCAAATCAGATATACACTTATTAAAATCCTCAACGTAATTTTTCTTTTGGAAATAATCATGATGTCCTGATGACAATGCCGTTGGAACACAGCTATCTGTCTTTGTATGTGCCGCCAACGCAGCCATTTCCAAATAAGATGCATGGTTTAGATCTATGTCATTGACATAAATCTTTTCCTCGAACTGTCTCCCATACTCATCGTTCCCTTTTGCAATTACTATCGGATTCTCGTCAGTTGAGTCTTCTGCATAATTCAACGCATACTGCCGTCCCAAATTATCTGCGCCAAACCCCAATTCTCCTATATGAATAACGCTAGGCGGTGTCAATTGTTTTTGCACATTCTCTGCAAATGTTTTTTGAACATTCTGTCTGCGATATGCTGCTGTTTGACAGCCGTATGCATATGCAGAATTAGAACTGATACTTAGCATAATATCACCTCATGTATTCTTTTTATTAGGCATATCCTACTCCAATCTGAACGGATAGTTGATCTCTACAGCCTTATGAGGGAAATTAGTGGATGTAAATTTGCTATAAAAAACATAGCTTCCTGCCACTGGTTTTACCCCACAATCGTACAGATAATAGAAACCATCTGCACCTGTTCCTGAAATGATAAACGGCTCACTGGCAACATAATCAATTTCTCTTCCGTTAAATGTTGTATACCCTCTTCCGTACCCATACACTTTCAACAGAATACACAGGTTCCCGTTTGAATTCAATACTCCAATGTCGGCAATTTCCAAACGTGTTACCTGTGGTGCCGGTCCATCTCCCGGCCAAACCTGAAGATCCACTCCACCGCTTAATGTATCTGCCTCTGATGAAACATTGCCCAATGATGTCATTTCTTCAGCAAAGGGATGCTTGCTACTCTGAGCATCTGTTTCCGCTGCAAATGCGGCTGTACTCATTCCCATCAGCATGGTTAAAGCCAATGCAAAAGCTACTACTTTTTTGATTCTCTTAAACATAGTCCAATTCCTCCTATTTCAATATCATTTTGTTGTTAAATACAGACCACCCTATAAACATATTCAAAATTATTTTTACTACTCCTTTCCTCAAAATTTAATATGCCATATAGAACAGTCTATTATTTCTATTTAAGAATAGCAGATGCCAAAGCAAAAGAGAATATCCCTTGCAGAAAGTGTCCTGTTTTTGCAGAAAATGACCATCAAAACAAAAAATCCCCTTGAACCAAACCTAAGTTTAATTCAAGAGGACTTTTCCCTATCGGCTTTTTCCGTTCTTTACAGGCACATTCTTTGTCGCTTTATCCGTTGCCATCGCTTTTGCTGTTTCCTGCTGGTGTGCCTCAAACGCCTCTGCCCCATACTGGAACTCCGGCTCTGCCACCATTGCAAGTTCAACCGGATTAACAGCCTCCATGCTGTCAACGCTGCCCTTTTCCCGTTCTGCCTTATCCGTCTGGTACTGTTTCACGTCTGCGGCAAGCTGCTCTGTCTTTTCTATGGCGGCATCCGCACAGTTTAAGATACCGGACAGCAGCTTTCTCTTTGCCTGAAACGGTTTTTTTATCAGCTCTGTCTTTGAGAACTTCTTCTCCCCATATTCCTTTTCCGGTTTATCCGCAAACGTGCGGAACGTGTTGGCGATCTTCTGTCCGGCTTCTCTCATTCCCATGCCGAAAGCGTCTATTTTTCCAATGCTCTTATCCACGTCTGCTATGGACTCCTGCACGTTCTGGCGGATACCCTCTA
>CANREH010000049.1 GCA_947629585.1 uncultured Lachnospiraceae bacterium
TAAGTTCCTCCTTTCTGAAAGCTTAGACAGTCTTTACTGTTTCTTTTAACATTACCAGTGCTTTCTTAGGACCCGGAACGGAACCCTTGACAAGAATAATGTTATTTTCAGCATCAACTCTGACAACCTCAAGATTCTGAACAGTCACTCTCACTCCGCCCATACGTCCAGGCATTCCCTTTCCTTTGAATACTTTGGAAGGATCGGAGCAGGCGCCATTGGAACCCTGATGCCTGTGGAACTTGGAACCATGCGCCATAGGCCCGCGGTGCTGCCCGAATCTCTTAATCGCACCCTGGAAGCCTTTTCCCTTTGACTTTGCCGTGGCGTCAATCTTGTCGCCTGCCGCAAAGATATCGGCCTTGATTTCCTGTCCGACAGCATACTCCTCTGCGTTGTCAAGCCTAAATTCTCTCAGATATCTCTTATTAGCGACGCCTGCTTTCGCAAACTGTCCCTGCATTGGCTTATTTACCAGCTTTTCCCTGATATCGCCAAAACCTAACTGAACTGCGCTGTAACCGTCATTATCCATTGTCTTTACCTGGACAACCGGGCAAGGACCGGCCTGCAGCACAGTAACCGGAGTTAATACTCCGTCTTCGTTGAAGATTTGGGTCATTCCGACCTTAGCAGCTAAAATAGCTTTCTTCATTTCTTGCACCTCCTGATTAATCTACAGCGGAACAGGGTTTCAAACTACCCTCCTGCTCATCCTAGACGGTCAATACCGAGTGCATCACTCTTTATATAAACCATAAGGATTTTAACAAAATAATTACTTGGTCTTCATCTTCATCTCGATGAACACGCCTGCCGGCATTTCCAGCCTGGACAATGCATCGGCGGTCTTGGAATTTGGAGAAATCACGTCGATGAGCCTCTTGTGCGTCCTCTGCTCAAACTGCTCTCTGGAATCCTTGTACTTATGAACAGCGCGGAGAATCGTAACTACTTCCTTCTTGGTCGGCATCGGCACCGGGCCGCTCACCTTCCCGCCATTCTTTTTTACCGTATCCACGATCTTTGCGGCAGACTGATCGATTAACTGATGATCATATGCCTTCAATGTGATTCTCATTACCTGAGTTGCCATAAAAAAAGTCGCCTCCTATTCGCACTTTATAACAGTACGACAAGCGGTGACTGTACACTTAACCGGGTGTGTCATAGCAAACCCTTTCTTTTTTGTTGTACAGTGACTTGTCGCCAGTTTCTTGACTTGACATTCGCTCCACGGAAAACCCGGCTTCCGCCGGCAACCTCACGCTTCATCGCTATCAATGTCACAGCGAACATCAGTATACAACATCCAAAAAGAGTTTGCAAGTATTTTTTGGAAAAATTTTTAAACAGTTCAGCCTGCGTCTTCCTCCCCTACCCGTACCTCCCTCGGACGTACTGCCGTAGAAAACACAATCTGGGTCTGCGTGTTCCCAAAATTCTGCAGCTGCCCGATAAACGTATCCAGCTCCTGCGTGCTGGCAAAGACTACCTTAATTAACATGGAATAGCTGCCCGTCACGCAGTTGCATTCCAGGACATTCGGGCAGGCATCAATAAACGGATAAAATGTCGGCTTCTGCTTCGGGGAGATCTCAAGGCTTACATATGCGGTAATATGGTATCCCAGCTTCTGCTCGTCTACAACAGCGCGGTACCCCAGGATATACCCCTCCTTTTCCAGCCGCTCGATCCGGGAGGAAACCGCAGGCGAGGATAAATATACCTGCTCTGCAAGCTGCTTTAACGAATATCTGGCATTCTCCTGTAAAAGACTGATAAGTTTTCTGTCTATCTTATCCATATTCTCGCCCCTTCCAACAAAAATAAGGCATATGGATATTCCATACGCCCCGTTGCTTATAAATTATTATAATACGGAATTTTGCGGAATACAAGAGGGAATTTTCACGTGTTATATGCCTTGTTATTCTCTGGCAATGATGATAAAATGTAGCCGTTCAGTCAAACATTATTTGCAAAACCGCGTTATGACGCTTTTTCACGGGAGGTTTTTATGCCGGAATCTGTCTTTGTACCAAGAATTTTAATCGCTGCCCCGGCAAGCGGCAGCGGAAAAACCCTGTTTGCCTGCGGTTTAATGAAGGCATTTTTAAACCGCGGGCTGTCAGTATATGGCTGCAAATGCGGGCCTGATTATATCGATCCCCTGTTTCATAAAACCGTCCTGCATATCCCATCACGCAACTTAGACAGCTTTTTTATGGACCAGGCTATGCTCAGCCGCACGCTGGCAGGCTGCCGTCAGGCAGACATTACTATATTAGAGGGAGTGATGGGCTATTATGACGGGCTTGGCGGCTTTCAGACAGAAGCAAGCACCTATGACATTGCCGAAAAAACAAACACCCCTGCCGTCCTGCTCCTTCCGTGCAAAGGCATGAGCCTTTCCGCCGCCGCTGTTTTAAAAGGATTCCTTCATTATAAAAGAGACAGCAGAATCGCCGGCGTGGTTTTTAACCGGATTTCGCCAAAAATTTACGCTTCTTTAAAACAGGCGATAGAAAACGATCCGGAAATTCCGGTCAAAGTGCTTGGCTATCTGCCGGAAAGAACTGATTTTCATTTAGAAAGCAGGCATCTTGGACTTGTTACGCCGGAAGAAATGGAGCATTTTGACAAACAATTCAACATACTGGCAGAACAAATCGAAGAAACGGTTGATCTGGACGGAATCAAAGCGCTGGCGGAAAAGGCAGAACCTGTTACGATTTCCCGGCCGGAAAACGATTTTTCTTCTGTTTTTACGGGAAAACAAACACCATCCATTATCGCTGTTGCAAAGGATAACGCCTTTTGTTTTTATTATGAAGAAACCCTGGAATTATTAACATCATTCGGCGCGCATATTGTATTTTTCTCTCCCTGCCATGACAGCCATTTACCGGAAAATACCAAAGGGCTCTACCTCGGCGGCGGCTATCCGGAGCTTTATGCCCCTGCCTTAAGCGCCAACCGCACCCTGCGGGAAGAAATCAGAAAGGCTGTCACAGACGGCCTTCCCTGCATTGCGGAATGCGGCGGCTTTATGTACCTGCATACCGCCATTCAGGATAACAATGGAATTTCCTATCCCATGTGCGATATTATTTCCGGAACCTGTTTTCCTGAAAAGAAGCTGGGACGCTTCGGCTATCTCACGCTGACATCCCAAAAAGATACCGCTTTCCTTCCGAAAGGGAAACAAATCCGCGGACATGAATTTCATTACTGGGAGAGTGAAAATAACGGCAGTTCTTTTCTTGCGGAAAAACCGGCTGGAAATAAATCCTGGGAATGTATCCACAGTACGAATACTTTACTGGCAGGTTATCCGCATTTCAGCTTTATTTCCAACCCCGAACTATTATTTCATTTTTATCAGAAGGCAGCGGAATACAATTAAAACAGGCTTGCCAGCGCAAGCCGGAAAGGAGACACGATGTACCAGCATGGAGGCGACATTTATTCCTATCCTGATATGCTTGATTTTTCCGCCAATATCAACCCTCTTGGGATTCCGGAACAGGTAAAGGAAGCCTATCTTTCCTCCCTGGAGGAATTAACGCACTATCCCGATCCGAAGTGCCGGAAGCTGCGGGAAGCCATCGGCAGAAAACATGAAATTCCTGCCTCTTTTATTTTATGCGGCAATGGCGCGGCTGATTTAATTTTTACGCTCTGCTTCGCATTAAAGCCAAAACGTGCCCTGCTGCCCGCCCCATCCTTTTCCGAATACGCCCGCGCCCTTTCCTGCGTCGGCTGTAACATCCAGTATTCTTTTCTGCCGGAAAAAGATCGGTTTGCTTTCACAGAACAGTTTCTTTCCGATTTAAAAAGCTTTCACCCTGATATTATTTTTTTATGCAACCCCAATAACCCGACCGGGCAGATCATAGATCATGCTTTGCTCACGGAAATCGCTGCTTACTGTGAACGGCAGAAAATTTACATCGTTATAGACGAGTGTTTTTTAGACTTTACCGACGCTTTTTCCTCCGGCTCCCTGATCCCAAGACTGCCTGTCTCCAACTATCTGTTCATTTTAAAAGCATTTACCAAAATGTATGCCCTGCCGGGGCTGCGGCTCGGCTATTTTTTATCAGGAAATGCCGATCTCCTGCAGAAAATGCAGTCCTTCCGACAGCCGTGGAGCGTTTCCGTTCCTGCGCAGGCCGCCGGGACGGCAGCATACGCCTTTTTAAAAGAACATAACTGGGAAGAAAAAACACGCCGGTTTATCAAAAAAGAACGCGCTTTTTTAAAAAATTCCCTCCCTTTTTCCAATATTACGGGAAAAGCAAATTATTTATTTTTTCCATCCCATCTTCCGCTTTCCCAAATCGGCAGAGAACGGGGTATTTTAATCCGCTGCTGCAAGAATTTTATTTCTCTGGAACAAAAAAATTATTACCGGATTGCCGTAAAAACAAGGGAGGAAAATACAAAATTCCTGCGTTTATTTTTTCCGGAACCATATACTGGTACTGTTCACTAAATTTCCACATTTCCATCACAATTTTATTGCAGATTGATCACAATATTTACAAATACTTTTTTTACCATAAGCCTGTCATTCAAAACCCGCCCGCGGAGCATTTATTAAAAACAGAAACAGAAGAAGGGAGTTTCTTTATGAAAAAAAATACCTTAATAAAAATACTAGCGGCAGCTTTATGCACCGGACTGATTACATCATCCACTTCCTTTTCCGGCAGGGAATTTCCGGTAAAAGCCGCAGACGGCACAGAAAACACAACCGTTCCCAATAACACGCCTCCGGAAATGCCGGATCCTTCCATGCCAACGCAGGGAGCCATTGGCAATACAAAAGACGCCACACCGCCGGAACTGCCTGACGGGAATTCCGCTCCGGAAATACCAGGCGGAGCTCCCTCAAAAATGACAAATGGAGAAATTCCTCCGCAGATGCCGGGCGGAACGGCGCCGGGCATGGGAACAGAAAGTTCCTCTATTACTTTAAACGGCGCTAACACCGCTGACGGCAGCAGTATCACCTACGACGGCAGCAATAGCTCCAAAAAACTTTCCTCCGAAAACGGCAGTGAAAATGCTGTCCTTTCTACCAACGGTGGAACTTATACCATAAACAACGCCTCTATTTCCAAGACAGGCGATACCGAAAATGTGGACAACAGCAATTTCTATGCAGTCAACGCCGCCGTTGCCGCGGCAGACGGCAGTAACATTTACCTTTCGGATTCCGCCGTCACAAGCAGTGCCGAAGGTGCAAACGCTGTTTTCTCCACTGGCAATTCCACCATTTATGCCAAAAACATCTCGGTCAATACCAGCGGAAATTCCTCCCGCGGGCTGGATGCCACTTATGAAGGAACCATTATCGCTTCTGATGTCAATATTACAACAAGCGGCGATCACTGCGGTGCAATCGCAACGGACCGCGGCGGCGGAAACATTTCCGTTGACGGGGCTGTTTTAAACACCTCCGGCCAGGGCTCCCCGTTAATCTACTCCACCGGAGTTATCGAGGTAACAAATGCTCAGGGAGAATCCACCGGGTCCCAGATTGTCGGCATGGAAGGCTTAAATACCGTCCGCATTAAAAACAGCGCCTTAACAGGAAGCGCTAAAAAAGCAAGTGATCCGGTTGCCAACGGCGTTATTCTATACCAAAGCACCTCCGGAGACAGTCAGACAGGAACTGCAGATTTTGAAGCGGCTGACAGTACCTTAACATCTTACATCAAAGACGGCGCGATGTTCTATGTTACCAATACCGACGCAGATATTATCCTATCCAATACTGTTCTGGACTTCGACAGCGAAAGCAATACCCTTCTTACCGCTGCCGGAAATAATTCCAATAACTGGGGAACTCCCGGCAGCAACGGCGGGAACGTAACCTTTACTGCTATCCAAGAAACCCTTTCCGGCGATATTTCCTGCGACGGGATCAGCAAAGTTTCTTTCTATCTTACTGATGGCAGCACCTATACAGGCAGCATTATCCAGGACACAGGCTACAAAGGAAACGGCGGCGTCAGCATGGAACTGGAAAACGGCACAACATGGATCGTCACTAAAAGCTGCTCTCTCCTCTCCCTAACCAGACAGGAAAATGCCGTGATAAAAGACGCGGACGGAAATACCGTCACCATTAAAACAGCCGACGGAACGACTGTGGCAGAAGGAACCAGCTCCATCACGATCACAACAGGAACTTATACAGAAGAAATCAGCGGAAACGCACATTCCATCTCGGATTTTACGGTAGACAGGACAGGCTTTGATGCTTATTTTTCCAAAAATTCCGAAAATACTTCTGCAGAAAACAGCGGAGACATACAAAAAGAAACGGCAGAAAAACCTGCCAAAACAACGATAAAAAACATCAAAGCTTTAAAAAATGCGTTAAAGCTTTCCTGGAAACAGATCTCAGAAACCGACGGCTACCTAATTTACCGTTCCACAAAGAAAAGCGGCAGTTATAAAAAAATTGCCACTGTAAAAAATGCGGCAAAGACCTCTTATAAAGACCGCGCCGTAAAGAAAAACAGGAAATATTATTATAAAATCCGCACCTATCAGACAAACGACGGCAGCAAAGTCTATGGAGATTATTCTGCTACGAAGGGAAAAAAGCTGTAATATTTTTCATAACAGTTCAGCCATGCGGCAATTTTCACTATTTTTGACATATGGCGCAGCCATAAAAGCGAGATTTTAGCCGCTTTAGCGGCGAAACAGGCTGCGGAGCAGCCAAATCGAGCTAATGGCTGAACTGTTACTTACAAAATGGGAACAAACTTTACCGGCTTCTTACGCTGACATTATCCACAGATACCAGCGCCTGCTTTGTTCCCCAGCGCAGATAAAGCCCATTTACTTCTCCTGTGCCGTTCACAGCAACCTCTTTTGCATAGTAAACCGCCTCTTTATCGCTGATAACAATGGCAGCTTTGGTAGCGGCTTCCCCTGTGACCGCCATTACATGGACCCAGCCAAAAGGAAGCGTCACGCTTTCTTCTCCGTCGTTTACGGTCCACTGCTGGCTGTTTACCGCGGAAAGCTTCAGGATATAACCGGACTCTATCCCGGCATTGCCGTCGCCGCCCTGAAAAGCACAGTCTGTCCCCGTGATGGCAAACTGGGTTTCTTCCGCTGTCCCGGCATTTAACGCAACATCAAAATCCACCCGGTAATTTTTCTGCACCTTATCAGGGAATATCGTTTCTGCACCTTTGGATGAACCCGTATTCCCTCCGGCAAATTTAATAAAGCTGTCATGCGTCTCATCCGCTTCTGCATAAAGGCACGCCTGCTGCTTTTCATCCTTGCAGGTCCATACCTCGGCAATCGCCTTGTCATTTACCATGCCGGAATAATCTTCTTCATAAACAACGGTCTCATATTCATCCTTTTCCGGAATGTTGTCATATACCACCAAATTATTTTCAGGCGCAGCAGGCACCGTGACTGAAAACGATGTGTCTTCATTGCTGCCGCCTTTTACAAGGTTTGCCGTAAGGACTGCTTCCGCCGTATCCGACGCATTTCTTATAAACTGCGCCTTCTCACCCTCTGCCTTAACGACGAGCTTAACGGCGCCTGTGGACGACCAGGTAATCCTGCTGCCGAACAGCCCTTCTTCCGGAAGTGCGAGCCCCCTGTCCCATAGCTCCTCCCTGGCAATGCCGCGGTTTATCTTTTCCGTCAGCCATTCCATATCATCCTTTACCGCTTCTTCCTCTGTCTTATGTATTTTGCTGCCCCAGACAGAACGGTTATCCGCTCCCACGGCAGTAAAGACCATCGTCTTCTCCCTCGCGTCCGTCTGCTCGTACTGCTCTAAGACCACTCCCTTGTAAACTGCGTCATCGATCGTAATCGTGATGTAATGCCCGTTCAATGTCCATGTGCCGGAATACGCTCCCGATACCGTGCCGTCCGGCTGTAAAACAAGATTCTCGGACTCTCTCTCATCCATATCATCGGTCGCCGTTTTCGCAAACGTATTCCGATGGTAAATAAATTCATATTCTCCCGCCACGGTTTCCGGGTCATAGCTTTCTGCAATCGTCTCTCCATTGTATTCATACGGAGCGGTAACGAGCCAGCCCTCCTCATTGAGAAAGGTCTGGTGGGTGCGCATGGTAAAGCTGTCCGAAGCCGATGTCCTTGTATGGAACTGGATAAACGTCTTCCCGTTCCCATCCTCTGTCGCGGAATTTCCGCCCTGGGAAACATAAGCGCTGTCCATAAAAGAAAATTTATAATTATCCATGACACGCAGCCCAAGCGCATACTTCTGGAGATTTTTCACCGCCTTATTGCCTTTGGGATCATAATAAGGCCCTTCCGGATTTTCCGCGCGGACAAGGCGCATGTTATAACCGCCGTAATACTGTAAGTTTCCTGTGGATGTCCAGAGATAATAATAATATCCCGTGGAAGAATTCTTATCCTCTAACATCTGGATATACGGCCCTTCCCCGTTGCTGTTGGCAATCTTTTTCCCATAATAAGGATCGTCCGTGCTTAACTTCTTCTTTGTGCCGTCGCCGCTGTCCTTATAATTCTCTCCGCGCAGCCCTGTATCCGGGTCAAGCTTTAACAGGCGGATGCCCCCTGTCGTCGTAAACGATCCGTAAACCATCCAGAGACTGCCGTTATGGTCATAAAATACCGTCGGGTCAATGCAGTCCGGACTGTTTTTTCCAATCGACACATATTTACTTTCCTTTGCTTCGGCTTCCGAGATGCCAAGCGCTTCGGCAATATTGGTTTTTTCCACGTCGCTCCCGTCCGTTTCCAGCCCGGAGCATACGATCATCCCCTGATAGCTGTACGGCCCGTCCGGCTGATCCGATACCGCCATGGCAATACAGCATTTTGTCGAGCCATCGACAATCGAAAGATACATACAGTATTTCTTCATGGAAGTATTATAGATAATATCCGGCGCCCAGGCATTCTCTTTCGCCCCGCCTGGCATGGTAAACGCATACGGCTCGGCAAATTCTTCCGTATATTTTTTCGTAAATAACGTACTTGCGGAGCTGTAATTCCCCGGGGAATTGGCAGCCGTACTCCAGCCCATCAAATCATCGGACTTTGCCGCCGCCAGATGAGAACCAAACGAATAATACGTTCCCGAAACAGGATCGCGGTACACCGACGGATCGTGGATGGCAGGGTTCGTGCCCGTCACCGTCACCGTACACAACGCTTTCTTTCCGCTGGAATCCTCTGCCGTCACGACCGCCTGCCCCCGCCTTTTGGCGGTTACTGTCCCGTTTTCATCTACGGAAAGGATCTCTTCCTTATCGGAAGCATATTCCACGGCCCCCTTCGCCCCATAAATTTTTAACTTCTGTCCTTCGGCGCTGGGATCCCCATTTAATGTCACCGAAGCTTCTTTTTTGGCAAAGGTAAGCGCTGTTTTTTTAACTTTCAATGTCACGGTTTCCTTTAACGCCGGGTTGCTTTTCGAAGTAACGGTAATCACTGCTTTCCCTTTCTTTACTGCCGTTACCTTTCCCTTTTTCGATACAGTAAGCACGCTGGTATCGGACGACTGGTAGCTTACCTGCTTCGACGCCTCTTTCGGCGTAACCGATACTTTCAGCTTCACGGTCTTTTTCCCCTTTGTCCAGCCGACATACAGGGTTTTCTTCTTAGCCGTTACCGTAAGCTTTTCTGCTTTTACGGACGCTGTTTTATCCGGCGCAGCTTTTACATTCCCGGGCATACTAAAGATAAGCGCCATCATAAGAATAGCGGCTTCCGCTTTTTTCAAAAATTTCCTTTTCATCGCTGTTCTCCTTTCCCTTTTTATACACAAATTTCTGTTGCTTCATTATAACAAAATTTCCGTAAGCGTTCAACCGTTATTCCCCGCCTTCAAAGATTTCCGCAATCGGGGAATTTTTCCCGATAAACAAGGTGGTATTTTCCTGATCCAGAGAGGCCTTTGCCGCATCCAAAGACCGGATGAACAAATAGAAATCCGCCTTTTCCTTCGTCCCGTATGCCTTTGACATAATCCTCATATATTCCGTTTCGCCTTCGGCAATGGTCTTGTCAGCTTCTGCCTCCGCCTCGGATTTCATCACGGTAATCTCCTTATCCGTCGTGTTCCGGATGACCTGCGCCTCGGATTCTCCCTGCGCCCGATAAGCCGCCGCAATATTGTTCCTCGCCGTAATCATCCTCTGGTACACCGAGGTTTTATTTTCTTCCGGCAGATCAAGCACCTTGATTTCTACCGTGTCAATGGAAAGCCCGTACTCATCGCAGGCTGTCCCGATACAGCTTTTCAGCCTTTCTGAAATCGGGACAATTTCCACCTTTTCAGAAGCGGCGTCTTTCCCGTCCTTCTCCACCAGATCCATGATTTCAACATCATCTAAAGAAACGTCCGCCTGGGAAATTTCCAACGGGAAATCCCGGCTTGCAATCAGCTCATTCTGGGATAGGCTGGAACACACCGTTTTAATCGCATTATAAACAATAATGTCAATCCTTCCCTCTGCCGTCACCGTGCTCGCATTTAAGGAAGAGGTAAACACCCGGGCATCCGTCACATGCCAGGTAACAAAGGCATCCACCGTCATCGTCTTTTTATCCGAGGTAATGATCTCCGATACCGGGACATCATAAAACTGCTTGCTTTTCGGAATGATATTCACTGTATTAATCAGCGGGATTTTACATTTCAGCCCCGCTTCGGAATTAACCGTTTTAATTTTCCCAAACTGCTTCACCACGGTATATTGATCCTCTTTTGTCACATAGGTAACGGAATTCCACAGGATCGCAAACACAAGAATCGATATCCACGGAAGGACCCAGGCTGATACTGTCTTTTTCATAAGCTATTCCTCCTCTTTTTTGCTGCTGTTATCCCCGTTATCCACAGAAATATCCGCAAAGCTTTCCACAGGGTAAAACTTCTGGGTACTGCCGTCCCCATTGTCAATCACGACCTTCATGGAAGGAAGCAGTTCCTCCATAGTTTCATAGAACATTCTTCTTTTCGTAATGAAAGGATACTGCTTATATTCCTCAAACTCCTCCTTAAACCGTGCCGCCTGCCCCTGTGCCTCATTAATGCGGGCATCCTTCTTTGCCGCAGCCTCCTGCTTAATCCGATCGACCTGCGCTTCCGCCTCCGGCAGCTTTTCATTGCGGTACTGGTTCGCAAGGTTAATCGCCGACTCTTTCTCCTGCCTTGCGCTTTCCACATCCTTAAACGCCTGCTTAACCTCTGATGTCGGCGGCTCCACATCCTGCATGGAAGCATCCACCAAAGAAATCCCGATATCCTCTTCCTCCAGCTTATCTATCAATGTCTGCCGGATATTGGACTGTATCTCTGCCTTTCCTACCGTAAGCACCGAATCCACGCTGTAAGAAGCCGCCGTCGCCCGGATACAGTTCATTGCCATATTTTTCAGTATCATTTCCGGCGAACCGGAAGCATATAAAAATTTGATCGGGTCCGTTACCCGGTACGAAATATAATAATCCAAATCAATTAAATTAAAATCATTCGTAATCATCAGGGATTCCTCGTCCACGCTGGAAGTGCTTCCCTCAGAATCATATTCAAAACCGATGGGAAACCCTTTTACCGTTGTGTCCACCTTTGTCACCTGCTGCACAAAAGGAATCTTAAACTGTAACCCCTTTTTCGTATTTTCCGATGCCCTGCCAAACGTCGTTACAATCGCCGTCTCCGTTTCCTTCACGGTATATGCGCTGCTCAATATCACCAGCAACAACAGCAGGATAACATTGACGCCAATCCCAAGCTTAAACATCACGTTCCCTTTTCCCGGCACGCCGCCGGAAGCTTCTTTGTTCTTTTTCACAGACGTCCCCTCCTCTTTCTTATGAACTTATTCATTGCTTGTTAAAAATCAATACTCCGAAAATCTCCCGACGATTTCCCGGATCGAAGCGGCATTTTCCTCATTATCGCTCACAATGACTGACAGCTCTTCTGTCGTCTTCCCCATCTGCTCTGTTTTTTCCATGACCTCTTCCTTGCTGACAGCAGTGCCGCCATTCATGCTCTGCACTCCTTCAATCTGTTCTTTAATACTGGAAACCGCCTCCACAAAGACATTCGCCGACTCATCAATGTCTTTGATAATCTCCTGAATCCTGTCGATAGACACATGGTATTCATCCGTTGCCTTTACAAAGCCTTCAAACTGCGATTTCACGTCTTTTTGCAGAAACAGGACAATATTATCAAAACATGCCTGGATCTTCGCAATATTCTCTTTCGTCTCATTGCAGATATTCTGAATCTCCGTCGCTGTCTCCGAGGAACTGTTGGCAAGGTTGCCAATCTCTCCGGCAACGACTGCAAAGCCTTTCCCTGCCTCGCCTGCCCTCGCCGCCTCAATCGCCGCATTTAAGGACAGGAGATTTGTCTGGCTGGTAATATCCAAAATCTGCGTCGCCATCTCATCAATGCGCGTCAGGGACTGGAGGTTCTGCATAGCCTCCGTAATCGCATTCTTATTTTCTTCGATATGTAAATTGGTGGTTTTTAAAGAAGATCCGACAATATCCTTCATTTCCGACACTTTATCGCTCAATTCATTGCTTCTGTCCACTCCCGCCTGGATCTTGGCATCTACCCGGGCAACTACATCGGCAATCTCGGTAATCTCGCTGTCTACCTGGTTCACCGTATCCGTAATCGCCTCCGTATGGAGTGCAAACTGCTCCATCGTATGGGAATTATCCTCGGCACACTCTACCAGTATTTTAGAAGAATCCGACATCTTTACCGCCGATTCCGTCAGCGAACCGGAACAGCGGCTCAGTGTCCCGACGATATCCTTTAAGGAATCGTATAAAGAATCAATCGCCGTGGCAATCTGCCCAATCTCGCTTTTTGTATTCAGATACGGTTCTAAGGTACGCTCTTTCTTTAAATTCAGTTCTTTCAGCCGGATAATCGCAGCTTCCACATACTTAAGCGGCCTTGTACTTCTCCGGATCAAAAGCCATGACAGCACGGCAATCATAAGCTCAAAAATAATGCAGATTATTCCCAGCGTCCGCATATTCCTGTTGGCATTTGCATAAATGTATTTTTCACTGCTGTGCGATACCAATACCCACCCGTACTCCGGCATGGCTTCATAAATTGCAATGGATTTTCCGGCTTTCTTATCTGTATATTCCTGATAGCCATTCGTTTTCCCGCTGTCTTCCTGCACTGCGGACAGAACCGATAACAGCATCTCATCCTCTACTTTTGCTGCCATCAAAGAAGTATCCTCATCAAAAATATACATCTGCGTCCGGGCATTCAGCATGGAATACTGCGCGCCCTCCGTCTCGATGGCAGCCAGCATAGCTCCCAGATCATCCGCAAACGGACCGCCCCCGACATAGCCGACAATGCTCCCGTCCTTATCAAATACCGGGCAGTACATGGATAAAATCAGCTTCTGCGTCGCCGGGGAAACAATAATCCCGGTATTATAAATCCCGCCTGCCGCAGTCATGGCATCCTGCAGCTCCTTTAACGGCTCTCCTTCCCTCGTCGTCATGCCAATATACTGCTTATCAGAATGGGCAATGACATGGGTATCCCATTCCCCGATATAAAGCCCTTCCCAGTCCTTAAGGCCTGCATAATAATTCTCTGTATATTCCTGTGCCAGCAGCTTCTTCTGCTCATCCGACGGATCTTTTAAAAACTCGATCACCGCATCCGCCTTACTGAACGCTGTCAGCAGATCCTCCTGATGCCGGACATATTCCTCAATCACGCCTGCCTGCCCGTTTAAGGAATCCTCAAGATGCTCTATCTCCGACTGCTTCATCATAGCCGTCATTGACTGGTTCGCAAAGATATACAGCAAAATGATACATATAATTGTTACTAAAGATATCATAAATGTAAGCTTGGTACTCATTTTTCGATCTTTCATGGCAAATTCCTCCAACCCTGTTTTTTTTGGCAATATTATACTATACCATAAGCTTAAAATCAATTGTTATTGTATATTTTTCCTAATACCCATAAATTTCATAAATCTCATCCGTATACACATCTTTTTCTTTAAATACAATCAGCGGCTTTTCCACCGTCATCCTCGGCTTTCCGTCCTTTACCCCTTCCAACAATACCATATTCGGCTCTTTGTCCACAAAAGGATGCACCATTTTCATGCGTTTCGGCTCGATCTTATACTTCTGCATGACCGCAAAGATTTCTGGCAGGCGGAACGGGCGGTGTACCAGAAAAAAATGCCCGTTCGGTTTTAGTACCTTTGCGCCTTCCCTGACAACATCTTCCAGCGTACACAAAATCTCGTGCCTTGCAATGGCTTTCGGCATATCTGGATTGGCAATCCCATGCTTTCCTATCATATAAGGCGGGTTTGAAGTCACGACATCAAAAGAGGAGGCAGGAAACAAAGCCGATGCCTCTTTGATATCTCCCTCTATAATCTCTATTTTTTGCTCCAGGCCATTCAGCTTTACGCTGCGCGCCGCCATATCCGCGCTGTCCTTCTGGATTTCCAACGCACAAAAATGTTCCGCCGGGGTTTTCGCTTCCATTAAAATAGGGATAATGCCTGTCCCCGTTCCCAGATCCAGGACATAATCCCCTTTTTTTGCCTTTGCAAATCCCGACAGTAAAACGGCGTCCATGCCAAAACAGAACCTCGCCGGGTCCTGGATAATAACATAGCCGTTTCTATGGAGCTCGTCCAAGCGTTCTCCCGGCTTTAAAAATTCCCTGTACACCATGTTCTCCTGCCGTTTCTAAAATTTTAACGTTCCTGCCGCTGCCGGATGGCTTGATGGTTAATTATCAAGCTTTGACTGATTCTCTTTTTTATCCAACATTTCCAGTTCTTTCAATTCCCCGTCCAGGTTTACATGATCCCTGCGCTTTTTCTGCTTAAACTTCAATTCTTCTGCTTTATATTCCCGCACTTCTTTTTCATCCTTTTCTGTTGTGACAATGACCTTGACCATCTGCTTCAATACGCTGACGCTCTGCACCTCTCCTTTGAATCCCTCCGGCGTAGTCACATAATCGCCGATATTCGGCAGCCTGCTGTTTAATTCTTCATAGGCTTCTTCCTCGTTCTTTAAACAGCACATCAGCCTTCCGCAGACACCGGAAATCTTGGTCGGATTTAACGATAAATTCTGCTCCTTCGCCATCTTAATGGACACCGGGATAAATTCAGACAGGTAAGTCGCACAGCACAGGGGGCGTCCGCAGATGCCAATGCCGCCCCGAATCTTCGTCTCATCCCGGACCCCAATCTGGCGAAGCTCAATCCTCGTCTTAAAGACCGCTGCCAGATCCTTGACAAGCTCCCTGAAATCCACGCGCCCGTCCGCCGTAAAATAAAATAAAACCTTATTGTTGTCAAACGTATACTCGGTATCAATCAGCTTCATATCCAGGCCATGCTTCTTAATCTTTTCCAGGCAGATCTGGTTCGCTTTCTTTTCCTTTTCCCGGTTCTTTTCCTCTGCCAAATCATCCTCCTGCGTCGCCACGCGGATTACCTGCTTTAACGGCTGGAGCACCTTATTCTTTTCCACCCTTCTCGGCGGCAGGACAACGGTGCCGTATTCTATTCCTCTTGCCGTCTCCACAATAACATGATCATTTCTCTTGATATCATAATGCGCCGGATCAAAATAATAGACCTTCCCCGCTTTGCGGAAGCGCACTCCAATCACTGTTACCATACTCATACCATGCCGCGCGCCGCGGCTTTCCTTTCCATTATTCATTTTTACTGCTTATTGTCCTTGATTTTTAATACCATCAGCTCTATGGTCGTCTCTAAGTTCACATTTGCCCGGATGCGGATCTTGGCTGTTTCCATTCCCTCGATAATCGCTTCAATATTTCCATAGCTCCTCGTTTTCGACTGTTCCGAAAGCCACTTCATTTCCTGGCGGTAAATCAAAAGATTCGGGTTATTAGTCACCTTCAGCATCAAAACATCCCGGTACCATAAAATCATCAGATCAAGATAATCGCTGATTTCCCCTTTATGCGCCGCCAGCTTTTTCACCGCAGAGACAATCTCATGCACTGTCATTTCATCAATATAACGGAGCAGATGAAGAACCTCCTCTTTCACTTCCAGAAATTCTTCATTCATGGCATAGCGGACGGCGCGCCCGATATTGCCCTGAGAAAATCTTGCGCTTGTTTCCGCAAGATAATCCGGTATATGGTGCTGCTCTATCAGATATTGCTTGACTTTATCCGGGGATATCGGCTTAAACGGGATCTTTACGCAGCGCGACTGGATTGTCTGTAAAAGCCGGTAAATATTATCCGTTAAAAGGAGGATCAGGGCATAGGACGGCGGCTCCTCGATGGTCTTCAACAGGGCATTCTGCGCCTGCTCCGTCATCCTCTCCGCATCCGGGATAATATAAATCTTATAATTTCCCTCATAAGGCTTGATTTGCACATCCTGATTCAGCTGCAGGCGGATATCATCCACGCCGATATTCACTTTTTCATGGGTCAGGATATGAATGTCCGGGTGGTTCCCGCTGTCCGCCTTTTTGCAGGACGCGCATTCACAGCATGGATTAATATCCGTAAGCGCTTCCCCTCTTTCGAGAACCGCGCGGTTTTTCTCGCACTGAAGCGCTTTGGCAAAGATCTTCGCCACCAAAAGCTTCCCGGAACCGTCCTCTCCCTGAAAAATATACGCATGGGACAGTTTGTTCTGCGCCATCGCCGTCGTTAAATGCCCAATCACTTCTTCTTTCCCGATAATACTGTGGAAATCTACCGCATTGCCGTTCATAAGCTTCACCCTTCCCCTTTTCTTCCTTTCCCCTTTTTTCATAGAAAATCTTTCCAGAATTCCCTATGGGCAATTTTTTCCGAAAACTGCCAAGATCCAAACCAACACGGGCTTTGTCTTCGATTACGCCAAAATATCCAAAAGAAGCCCTTTGATCTCATCTATTTTATTCAGAATCGCAATATGATCCTTTTCGTCCTTTAAAAGCTCTTCCGCCAGTTCATCCAGATTCTCATCAATCAGCTTAATCATGCCGTAAACCCGGTGCCGCCCGCGCCTGTCCAAAAAATTCTCCCTGCTGAACTTATGGGAGCGGCTGACGATTTCATTCATAAAATTCTTAATCAACTGCCGATAATGCTTCATATCCCGGATATCCATATGCTTAGCCAGCTTATCGCCCTGCTGGATAATGTCCTGCATCATAAACCCCAGCCGTTCCTTTAAGCTGGATTCCTCGATATTGCTGATAAGCATAAATTTAAAAGAGCCGTCCGACTCCGGCGCAACCGCCGTCTTTGCCTCCGTCTGGCCCAACTGCTGGAGCTGCGCCATCTTGACGTCTAATGGGTTCATCCTCCGCCACCTCCTTCGCCTTGCATTATTCCACTGTTTCTTATTGTATCATAAACTAAGCCATATGAACAGAAATTTTTCTGTAAAATCATTTATGTTTCATGAAAAGAAAAATCTTCTTTCCAAATCCCCCTTTTTATGGTAAAATAAAAACCGTGTGTTTACACATGACACATATAGTAACTCATTCACAGTTTTTTCAAAGGAGATTTTTTATGAACACAGCATCGATTTGCATTTTAATTGCAATTTTCGTCTACCTGATAGGCGTGCTACTCGTCGGGTTTTATTTTTCCCGGCAGAATGAATCCGCCTCGGACTTTTATCTGGGCGGCCGCAAGCTCGGTCCTCTTGTGACGGCGATGAGCGCAGAAGCATCTGATATGTCCAGTTACCTATTGATGGGCCTGCCGGGGCTCGCTTACCTTTCCGGCGTTGCGGACGTCGGCTGGACAGTCATCGGTCTGTCCGTCGGCACTTATTTAAACTGGCTGTTTACGGCAAGGCGGCTGCGCCGTTATACGCAGATTACCGGATCGTTCACGATTCCGCAGTTTTTTTCCAATCGATTCCATGACAGGAAAAATATCCTTTCCGTCATTGCAGCATTAATTATCATTATATTTTTCATTCCTTATACCGCTTCCGGGTTTGCTGCCTGCGGAAAATTGTTTTCTTCCCTGTTTGGAATAAACTACATGACTGCCATGATTATTTCTGCTATCGTCATTGTAAGCTATACGGCGGCAGGAGGCTTTTTAGCCGCTTCCACGACGGACTTTATCCAGAGTATTATCATGACGATTGCTATTTTGTTTGTACTGGTCTTTTCTACAGTTTCCGCAGGCGGCATGGACGTTGTTATGGAAAATGCAAAAGCGCTGCCGGGCTACCTTTCCTTTACCAGCACTTACGCGGAAAGCACAGGCACAGCAGAACCCTATGGCCTTTTAAAAATCGTCTCCACCTGCGCATGGGGTCTCGGATATTTCGGAATGCCGCATATCCTCTTGCGCTTTATGGCAATTGAGGATGAAAAGAAACTGACCTTATCCCGCAGGGTGGCTTCCGTCTGGGTTGTCATTGCCATGAGCGTTGCCATTTTAATCGGCATTGTCGGCAGGGCTTTAAGCCATACCGGTCTGATTGATTTCCTTTCCGGATCAGACACAGAAACTATTATTGTACGCATTGCCGATCTTTTATCAAACTATGGAATTTTCCCTGCCTTGATGGCGGGCATTATCCTTGCCGGAATCCTTGCCAGCACCATGTCAACGGCGGATTCCCAGCTTCTCGCGGCATCGTCCAGCGTGTCGCAGAATATTTTACAGGAAGGCTTCCATTTAAAGCTGTCCCAGAAAGCGGGAATCCTGGCTGCAAGGCTTACTGTTGTCGTTATCGCCATCCTGGGCGTTATTATTGCAAGAGATCCAAACAGCTCTATTTTCGGCATCGTATCCTTTGCCTGGGCGGGCTTCGGGGCAGGGTTCGGTCCTGTCATGATCTGCGCCCTGTTCTGGAAACGCACCACGTTTCCGGGCGCTGTCGCAGGAATGGTAGCAGGCGGCGTTTCCGTCTTTGTATGGAAATACCTGATTGCCCCTATGGGCGGCGTATTCGCTATTTATGAGCTTCTTCCGGCATTTCTCGTCGGAATCATAGTGATTGTCGTCGTAAGCCTTCTTACCAAAGAGCCGGGTAAAGAAATCTTAGATGAATTTGAGGCTGCAAAAAAATAAATATTTGGTAATTTCTTTGTTTCTGAAATAAGTAATTGACAGGGAATTTTAAAGAGATTTCCTGATTATGCAGCAAAAAGAACCGCTGCACGGAAAGAACCACACAAGATTTTATCAATACTTTCTATTTTTACGTTATCCTATCGTAACAGTTCAGCCAGCAGACGGAACGCCATTCCATGAGCAATCTGCCTGCGGCAGCAGGCTTTGAAGCACAAAGTGCGAGATTGTGAATGGCGCGGCTGAACTGTTATATCCTATCTGCTTTCCCTCATCTGTCTTAAAATCTCTTCCCTGAAATCCTCATCTTCCGTTGCCCTCTTTAAATCCTCCCATCTCTCATTCTTTATCAGATACTGGTTCATTTTAAGAATCACCGTCTCTCCTTCCAGCTTTCCTTCTATTTTCCCTTCCATTTTTTTCTTATCCCCAAAAATATCAAAAGCATTTTTCATCGTCTTTACCTCACTTTCATGATGTTCCAATACATATTTTATATTGCTGCTGTTTGTAACAACAGACAGCAGTTCCAAAACCTCATGGACATGGCGGATATTCTCGTCACTTCCCGTATATGTCCCGGTTTTCCTCATCTGCACAAGATAGTCAACTATGAATCGGAAATCACTCTTAAACTTTCCCACTGTCTCATCCGGCAGGAACGCAAGCTCAAATAAATTCATCTCGTAATCATTTACAAAGGGTTTCAGCCTTTCCGGAACCTGGATGCACCCGCACAAATTTACAGGCTCGCTCCACCGCTCCTCAAACCCAAAATAAAGAACCAGCGTAACCACAGGGCAGGGTGTTCTCCTGACACTTACTTTCTTCTCTTCACCGTTATCCGGATCTTTGACCGTTTTATACTCCTTTATCAACTGCCTGCGGTACTCTGCTCCGTCATACCCGATACACCGCAACGGCATATATTTTTCTGCCACTGTCTGATTTTCCAGGCCGAAAAAGGCAATACGGATACCGCTGTCCTTCCAGTACTTCAACGCATCCCTTTCCATCTCGTGCAGCCTGCCAAGATCCGCTTTATAGTGATACCTTGCAATGGCATCATCCAAAGAATCTTCTTTTACGACCTGCTCGCCATCAAACAAAAGCACATTGACGATATCGGCAAAGACATCATTATAGGTTTCCAATGTCTTTTCCATGATATCTTTCTCTCCCATAAATGCACCCGCCTCCCTCACAATGATAACCTGCTGCTTACTAAGCATATCACAAAGCACAACAAAAGGCAATAAAATCGCAACACAGGCGTTACTTTAGACAATTTCCATTCCGAAGCTTAAGATTTCACAGAAGTACAGAAAAACTGCCGCACCAAAAGAACCCTGCACGGATTCTATCGCTGCGGCAGCTTTGTTTATTTACGCGGACAATGAGCCAGGCTGACAGGCTTACCTCAGTTCGTATTTCCATTCCCCGTGATCTTTAAAGTAATGAAATTCACTGAGTTCCTCTTCCAGGAAGACTTTCAGCATACCCTCCATGCCGTCTGCAAGATTTCCCTGCCTCATTTCCTCAATACAATTTCCAAAAGTTCCTTTTCCTAATATATGTCAGATTTTCCGGAAATTTCACTCTGCCCAAGCTGGCGCTTTGACAAAAAGCATAATTTCCTTTACCTATCGCTATTCCGGCAAATTCACCTTTTTGAATCCCTGAACGAATAAAATCCCTCGTTGCAGTATTCTATTCTGCCAACCAATAAATGTCTGTCCGCGTGACTGTCAAAAAGCGGCATATTAAAGGACCGCATGCGGTTACTGGATGGTAAAATTGTTACAAAACAGAACCGTTACCTATGTCTTATAAAACTATTCAATAAATGTACCTTTCTGATCAGCTATCCCTTTCGTGCATTCATTGTCATTACAAGTAATTGATCCTATATAATAGCTTTTGGAAATATATCCCTCATTAACAGCGGCAACGCCTCCCAAAAGTGTAGTAAAGTGTTCCGGACCTACACACTGAATATCCGTATCCGTAACAGTACAGTTCATAACATTCCCTTTGTTCGACGCACAGATTCCGCCAATATAAATATCATTGCTATTAACTTCTTTAGCAGTATTTATTGTAATAGATTCTGCACTGCAATCCAGCATTTTTCCGTCATTAAAACCAAGAAAAACTCCTGCAACGAGCATATTTTCAGCAAATCCAGAATTGCTCATTGTACAATTTAA
This sequence comes from uncultured Lachnospiraceae bacterium, assembly GCA_947629585.1. Classification (GTDB taxonomy): domain Bacteria; phylum Bacillota; class Clostridia; order Lachnospirales; family Lachnospiraceae; genus MGBC100174. The sequence continues at coordinate 21,352 of CANREH010000049.1, forward strand.
TACCTTACAGCCTGTCACCAGCCCGTCAGCCCCATTATAATATGCCAGAATTGCCCCGCGGTTATTTTGTATATTCGCATTGCAGTTTTCCACCGTGCAGCCGCTCACTGTGCCGTAATTATTATATACCAATACAGCCCCGTATTTTCTCGCCGTCACATAGATATTGTCCAAAGCGACGTTTTTTACTGTGCCGCCTTCTCCCACGGCAACAAACATGGCAAGCGCATCCTTCGCATCATCCTGCAGGAAGAAATTTTTAATGGAATGCCCATTGCCGTCATAAGTTCCGGTAAACGGATTCCCATCTGAGAACAGGCCGTTAAACGTGGTAAGCCCGCCGTCAATGTCCTCTGTCTGAAGGAAACTATAACCATTATAACGCTCTACTGCCTGTAACTGTTCCAACGTGCTGACTAAAAACGGATGGTCTGCGCTGCCGTCGCCGCCGTCAAAATCACTGCCCACGACAACCAGCTCCGCAGATGCCGCCGTCGTCTCCCCGGCTTTTACTTCTGCGATATAAGTTCCTTCACCAACACTTCTGCCGCTTGCGTCCACCCCTTCCCATATGAGCGTATAAGGGGTTCCGGCGTCGCACATCGTATATTTCTGCGTATATACATTAGAACCGTCCGCTGATTTGACAGAAACAGAGACGTTTGCACAGGCTGCGCTCAAAGAAAACTCCACAGTTGCACTGGAAGAATCCTTAATAAAAGCGCCGCCGTCTGTCTTAAACTCCAGATTCTGTATTTCCGGGCTTGTGTTTTTTACTTTCACTTTGCAGGTATAATTTCTGCCCTTCACCCTTGCGGTAATGTTAGCATTTCCCGGAAAAACCGCATTCACAACCCCATTTGAGGAAACTGACGCCACCTTTTCATTGCTGCTTTTCCAGGATGCCCCTGCCTTTGTCCCTAATATTTTCAAAGTGCTTTTCTTTCCCATCATAAGCGACATAGACTCTTTATTCAGGCACGGACCGGAATGCAGCTTTCCTCCGGCAATGAAAATAAAGCCGTTAGAAAAACTCCCAAGCTGGCTTGTCCTGATCGTCATTTTCTTTGCGCCGCTCACATTCACCTGAAACGGCTGCGGCTCTTCTCCCTTTGCAACCTCCGTGGAATATTTCAGCTTATTGCCCACGTAGATTTCAACTTTTCCGCGCACGCCGGAGCCTGTGTCCTCCCCGGTAAGCAATGTGCCTGAAAACACGGTATATTTCTTTCCCAGCTTGTACTCGCTGAATCCTGTCATAGAGGAATCAATCCTTACTGCATTCCTTCTTGTTTTTCCCTGATCATCCCGAAAAATAACCTTCGTTTCCAGATAGGAAGAGTTAACTGCCTTCGCCTTCGACAGTGAAACAGATTTTGCCGCCGACGCTTGAACCGGAACACAGAACATCATACCGATAGTAAACAAAAACAAGGCCAACGAAAACAATTCTTTTTTCAACAATCCATAAATCTTCATTAATTCTCTCCTCCTTTTCTAAAACAGACAACTGTCACCGAAAATCAGGAGCATAAAAAAACCACGGCAAAAAAACCGCAGTCCTATAACTCCGATTTCCCACCAATCCCCACGGGCATTGCCCGCAGGGTATCAGTGAGAAACCAAAACAAAAACAGGTGTCGGTATGCGTCCACACCAAACACCTGAAATCTCTATATTGAAAAAGGCGGGATCTCCCCTGTGATTTTCACAAAACATGATTGAAAAGCAGAATCAAATCATATATAATAAACCTGTGTGTATCGCAGGGTATCCTGTATTGGTGGTAGCTCGATTACCATTCTCTGCCTGACTCTGTTGGCCGCAGTGTCAGGCGGTACACCATCGTATTCATTTTGATTTCTCCAAAAATATTTTAGCACATCACATTGATGAATTCAAGTAGAAACTTTACAGAAATTCGCCATTAATTAAGTTTTCGTCGATAGCCAAGCTGACAGACTTACCTCAGTTCGTATTTCCATTCCCCGTGATCTTTAAAGTAATGAAATTCACTGAATTCCTCTTCCAGGAAGACTTTCAGCATACCCTCCATGCCGTCTGCAAGATTTCCCTGCCTCATTTCCTCTAACGGCATCCATTTTACTTCGCCTTCTTCTGAGGATTTCAACGTGCCGCTGTAATGGTTTGTTTTATAAAATACCACAAGGTATCTTGAGCCATCTTCCCTTTCCCAGTCTTTTATGCCGCAGAGCCTCGGGTTTTCCACGGTAAGCCCGGTTTCTTCATATACCTCCCGAATGACGGAATCCGCAAATGACTCGCCTTTCTCAATATGCCCGCCCGGAAAAGTCAGTCCTCCCCAATGACTGTCTGCCCTATCCTGCACCAGCACATTTCCATTATCATCATAAATCATACACATATTGGTCAATGTCACAAGCTCTGCTCTTGCCATAAGTCTGCCGTGCCAAAGAGATGTCCTCAGCCTCTCCCTTTCTTTCCATTGTTATGCAAAAAAATCAATATGCTGGTACTGTTCTTTCTGCTGTTTTAACAGCAATGCCATAGCTTCCGGTGTCATTTCTCCGTCAAGCTCCTCTTCGGAAAGCTGTTCTAACATTTCTTCGGAAAGCTCCGCCGTCTCTTCCATAAGCTCCTCAGAAACCTCTTCCATGCTTTCCATCAGCTCGCTTTCGTTTTCTTCCGTGCCAAGCGCTTCCTCGGCAAGCTCTTCCCTCTGCTCCTCGGCTGTCTTCGGCTCGTATTTCTCAGCCGCCTCGGCAATCTTCTCCCCAAGCTCCTTTGCCTCATCCATAGCATGCCACATCTGCTCATGGTTATAAGCCTTTTTTGCCGAAACAATCTCATTTTCATAAGTCTCGAACTGCTCCAGCTTTTTTGCAATATCCTCTATCGTGCTGCATTTCACATTCTTTAAGCTTTCCTTTTTCTCTTTCCAGAAATCAACCTGATCCGCCATCTTCTGCTGCCTTGCCATTTTTTCCTGCGTACTTTTTAACACCGGGGCTTTCCCCGTGAAAATGGCGCTGCCGCCCTGTGAAAAAGCCTGAATCACCATATCCCGCACCTCCCTATTAAGTCAAGTCTTTTTTCCCTGAAAATCAAGGATTTTTTGATATACTATCAATAAATATCTCAGAA
>CANREH010000050.1 GCA_947629585.1 uncultured Lachnospiraceae bacterium
TCAAAAAAGGCTATTTTTCAATAGCTTGTTTTAGTGCGCCACTTTATGGCTTTCCTCTACTTTCTTTCACACTATATCCTCCATTCAATTATTCTGACCTTTTTCCGGCAGGCTCTTCCACCAAACTGGGTATAAATATAGTTGTCAGGCGTTCAGCCAAAACAAAAACTTTCCCCTGCATCTGCCAGTAATAACAGACACAAGGGAAAACAGTACACGATATATCAATAGTTCCAAATCTTCATTTAGCAGCGGAATTGTCCCGTCAGCTTCTTTAACCTTTCCGCCTGCTGGCTCAGTTCCTCACTGGAAGCCGCGCTCTGCTCCACGGTAGCGGAATTGGTCTGCGTGACTGTGGAAATCGTCCCGATTTCCTGATTGACCTGTTCCGAATCCTGCGCCTGCTTTTCTGAATCCAGCGCAATTGTCTCAATCAACGCCTGCACATCTTTATTTTCTTCCACTATCGTCTGGAGCGACTGCGCCGTGTCTTCCGCTATCTGCGTTCCGCTCTCGACTGCTTTCATGCAGTTCTCAATCAATTCATGGGTGCTGTTTGCGGACTGGCTGCACTTTTGCGCCAGATTGCGCACCTCATCCGCAACAACAGAAAATCCTTTCCCTGCTTCCCCGGCGCGGGCCGCTTCCACTGCCGCATTCAGCGCAAGGATATTGGTCTGGAACGCGATGTCATCAATATTTTTGATAATCTTCTCTATCTTATGGGAAGCCTCTGTAATATCATGGATGGCAAGAAGCAAATCATCCATTTTCTGTGTTCCCGCCCTAATAAAGGCCTCGGCAGCTACCGTCTTGTCCTTCGCCTGTCTTGCATTCTCGGAATTTTCCCTTGCCTGGACAGAAATATCATCCATATGCCTAGAAATTTCCTGCACGCTTTCCGCCTGCTCTACCGTTGCCGAAGCAAGCTGCTGCGTGCCGATCGACACCTGCTCCGCCCCAAGCGATACCTGCTCCGCAGCCTGGTCAATTCCCTGGAGGGTCTGCTTCAGGAAATCGGCAATCGCTTCTAAGGATGCGCCAATCTTTTGAAATTCCCCTCTGTATTCCACTTCGGAACTGACAGCAAAATTACCCGATTCCATTTCAGAAAGCTGCCTTGATACATCCCTGATATAAGTACCCAGCCGTTCCTGAGCCTCATTTAACGCATCCGCCGTCTGTCCGAATTCATTCCTGGAATGGAGATCGATCGGCTTGGAAAAATCACTGTCTGAAAGCCGCTCTGCAAGATCCCTGACCTTCTTTAAAGGCCCTACTATAATCTGTGCAAAAATAACCGATACGATTATTACCAGTACAAGCATAATGGCAATGCTTAAGTTAGTCATGCCAAGCTGGATGCGCATCTGCCCTGACATATCCGATTCCTGCTTTTCATAATTCATTTCCATTTCATCAATATAATTTCCCGTGCTGACAGCCCATCCCCACGGTTCAAACAGCATTGAAAAAGCGCGCTTCGGGGCTACGGTAACGCCGTCTGACTTGGTAAAATAAAACTCATTAAACCCGCCTTCTGGGGAAGCCTGCACTGTCTTTAAAATTTCCTGTACAATTTTAACGCCATTCTGATCTTCCAGATCATAACGGTTATCTCCCTCCTGATCCTCCAGAATCGGGTGTGCCACCAAAAGATAGTCCAAATCATCAATCCAAAAATACCCGCTCTCATCATCAAGGTAACGCAATGCCTTCACATAAGAAACTGCCTCTGCTTTCGCCTCTTCTTCCGTAAGCTCCCCCGCCTGCTGCCTGTCATAAATTCCCTGCAGGAGATGAATAACGCTCTGCACCTGGGTCATGATTGTCTCATCATATCCGTCATAAAGCGCCTCTTTATACGATTTTAACGAAGTATCAATTTGATTTTTCATCTGGTGCCTTGCAGTCAGCCCGATAACGCCCGCCGCAAACACAAGAATCACTATGTTCACAAGAATCATCAATGCTTTTACGCTTTTCATGCCCAACCCTCTCTATTTTGCTTTCTTTAAAGCGACGCTTTGTTTTATCAGCTCCACGCACCCGTCAATCCCAAAAGCACTGCTGCTTAGACAAAGAGAATACGAAGTCGCATCCGCCCAGGTATCGTCGCAGTAAAAATCATGGTAATGCTTCCTAATGCTGTCATTACGGTTAATCAACGCCGCCGCATCCGTTTCTCCTAAATTATATTTCTCACAGATCCTTGCAACCTTGTCCTTTTTCTCTGCGCTGATAAAGACACTGACAATATCCTTATCCCTTAAGATATGCTCCGCGCACCGCCCTACAATGACAAAGGACTCTTTTTCCGATTTCTCCCGGATCACGGAAAACTCCGCAACCGCCGCCCTTTTCTCCACGCTTTCCTCTGCGCCGTATGGCAGGGAATCCAGCTTTAACGGAAATAACACACTGTTGATCGGCTTCTCATCATAATATTCCAGTACATTTTCATCAAAATGGAACTTCTCCGCAGCCGCCTTAATAATCTCCTTATCATACAGCTTAATCCCCAGCTCATCAGCCAGCTTCTTCGCAATCTCATGGCCGCCGCTGCCAAATTCCCGCCCGATTGTAACAATAATCTGTTTCTCCATAAACAAAACCCCCTTGTATGTATCTTAATATCTTATTCATAATATTTTACATAATTAGTCAATCATTTACAACCCCGCCGGATTTTAAATTTAAGGGCTCGATACCCTTTCAGTCAGATTATAACATATCCTGAAGAGATCTGCCATTGATTTTTACAAAATTTATTCTCAGTAATTTTCTATAAAAATCATAATTTTCAAAGGAATTTTTTTACTGACAAAATTCAAAAAATCAAATTTTACAGAAAGAAACAAATCTTCCAGCAATTCCCCTCAAATTTATTTCAAAACAGCCGATATTTTAAGTAAGAAAATCTTTCATATAATCATAAACCATTATCAATAAATTTTATTCATTAAAGGAGGCAGAATATGCAGAGAACAGCAGCGCACGCTTACAGCAATAATAAACTTGGCACCGCATCCCAAGGGGATTTGACCCTGATGCTTTACAACGGGGCAATTAAATATTGCAACCTGGCTATGGATGCCTTACGGAAACGGGATTACGCCCAGTGTAATGACAATATACATAAAACGAAGAATATCATTGTCCATTTCCGTGAACAGCTTGACCGCAAATACGAAGTGGCGAAGGATTTCGACATGATTTACGATTATATTTACTGGGTTCTGACACAGGCAAATGTAAATAAAGACATGGAAATGTTAGAGGAAGCTTTAAGGCGCATCCGGGAAATCCGCGATACCTGGGTAGAGGTTATGCGGATTGCCAAAAAAGAAAACAGCTCCCATATCCAGCAGATATAATAAAATTTTAAACCATTATTTTTCACCTTTCAGGAAGGGGCGCCGCAGTCAGCAGCGCCCCTCTTTACCGTCCAGAAACGATCCTGCTTCTTGCAACATTCCCCGCTTCATGCTACAATAAGGTGTATTTGTAACAGTTCAGCCAGCAGACGGATTCAGAGGAAAATGTGCTTGCACAAATTTTCCTCTGGGTTCGACTGCTGAGGGAACGCCATTTCATGAGCAATCCGCCTGCGTCAGCAGGCTTTGAAGCACGAAGTGCGAGATTGCGAATGGCGCGGCTGAACTGTTACGTGATTTCACCATTTTCAGCACAAATAGCAGGATTAGGGAAGGTTTTTATGGAAAAAGAGAAGAAACAGATTATTTGGGAAGCTTTATTTATTGCCGCTCTTGTGGGATTTATTGTATATTCCTTTTTTTCTTTCATGCGGGACAATAACCGGCGCATCATAGAACAGAACAACGATTTTATTAAAGCGGCCACACAGCAGAAAGCAGAAAGAATTGATGAATTGATTGCCATGTCTCAGAGAAACCTGGAAATGATGGTTCATTTTTACCCGGCTCTTATGACAGAACCAAACGTAGATACGGATATGTTAAAAGACATGACGGACCGTTCCTATTTTGATTACGTAGAATTTATCTCGGCGGACGGAACGGATCTGGCTGCGGACGGAAAGACAGCCAATTTAACCGATCGTGAATACTTTATCGACGGCATGAAAGGGAACAGCGGGAAATGTATCATCCACCATTCCCGGATTACCCATGAAACCCTGCTGATTTTTTATTCCCCCTTTTATTATGAAGAAGAAATTGTCGGGGTGTTAAGCGGGATTCTGAGGGGAGATACGATGTATGAACTGCTTTCCACCGATTATTTCGATGTTCCGGCAAACAGCTACCTTCTGGATCAGGACGGCAATGTACTCCTTTCGAATGTAGATACTTTTGAACTTAAAAATTTACCTGCCTCTTTGAAGGAAACCAACAGAATCTATGACAAAGAACAGGAAAAGCTGGAACAGTCCCTGAAAACAGGGAGCGCCTCCAGCTTTAATTACCGGGGATCTGACGGCGCAGGCAGCGCCTATGTTATGCCTCTTAACGATAAGGAATGGATTTTAGTGCAGAACTTCCCTTCTTCCGTAACAAAAACCATGACGGAAGGGGCAAATTCCGCAGGAATCCGTCTGGAAATCAAACTGTTTGCGGCATTTCTTCTCTATGTCGCCTACCTGCTGTATAAAAACTGGCTTGCCAAAAAACAGCTTGTCTCCGAAAAGCAGGAAATGTCTGGGATTGTGGATGCGGTCACGCAGCTTTTTACCCGGTTTGCGCTTGTAGATTATAACAGCAATACCTACCAGTATTTAAAACGAGAAAAAGGCAGTATGCCGGAAAAAGGAAATTATACTGAGCTTATCCGTCATCTGGACACGAAATACCGGAAAGATGAGGATACTGCCGAAAACATGAGCGTTGTGATCTCCCCTGATTATGTCCGGGAGCATTTAACAAAAGACGTTCCTTACCTCCAGTATGAATATCAGATAGGCCATGAAAAAAGCCGCTGGGAGAATCTGTCCATCCTGAGCCTGGAACAGATGGACGGCGTTCCTTCCAAAGTCTTATACGCAATCCAGGACGTTACAGCCTTAAAGGAACAGGAACAGCGAATCCGCCTGGCGTTAAAACAGGCTTCGGAAGCGGCGGAGGCGGCGAATCTTGCCAAGTCGGATTTTCTTGCCCGGATGTCCCACGATATCCGTACCCCTATGAACGCCATCATGGGAATGACGGCGGTAGCAGAACGGCATTTGGACGACAGGGACCGCCTTACAGACTGTCTTGGCAAAATCACAATATCCAGCCGCCATCTGCTCGCCTTAATTAATGACGTATTAGATATGTCCAAGATTGAAAGCGGGAAGGTGACGCTTACAGAAGAAGCCTTCAGCATTGCCGATATGGTAGAAGGCATTGTAACCATTATCCGGCAGCAGACAAATAACAAACACCAGGCCTTTAAAGTTTACATTTCCGATATCCAGCATGAAAACGTCATCGGCGATACCTTAAGGCTGCGCCAGATCTTTTTAAATATTTTGGGAAATGCCGTAAAATTCACGCCGGAGGGCGGGACAATTACTTTTTCCATTAAAGAAAACGCCTCCGCTGTTCCCGGCAGGGTATGCTATGAATTTATCTGCGAGGATAACGGCATCGGCATGGACGAAGCATTTATCGAGACGATCTTTGATCCCTTTACCCGTTCCGATACCTCGGTCCGGCACAAGATTGAAGGGACGGGGCTCGGCATGGCGATCGCCCGCAATATTGTGCGTATGATGGACGGCGATATCCAGGTGGAAAGCAGTCTTGACGCCGGATCAAAATTTACCGTCCGGGTTTACCTAAAAAAACAGGAAACGGAAATGGAAACAGAAACCGAACTGGCAGGGCTCCACGTTCTTGTCGTGGACGACGAACAGGACTCCTGCATCAATACCAATGAAATCTTAGAGGGTATCGGCATGATATCGGAATGGGTATTAAGCGGGGAAGAAGCTGTCAAACGGGCAGTAGCCGCCCATGAAAGCCATGAGGATTTTGCTGCAATCATCCTGGACTGGAAAATGCCAGGAATGGACGGAGTGCAGACAGCGCAGGAACTCTTAAAACGGATTGGAAACGAAGTGCCTTTTATCATCCTGTCGGCTTACGACTGGACAGAAGTGGAAGCTGAGGCAAGAGAAGCGGGCATTCAGGCTTTTGTGGAAAAGCCTCTGTTCCGATCGCGCCTTATCTATGCCCTGAAGTCTGTGCTTGCACAGGGCAAACCAGGGAACCAGTCAGAAACGGATGATCTGGAAAAAGCAGATTTCAACGGAAAACGGGTGCTTTTGGTGGAAGATATTGAAATTAACCGGGAAATCATGAAGGAGCTGCTTTCCTATACCGGTGTTCAAACAGAAACCGCCGCGGACGGGCAGCTTGCCTTCGATATGGTAAAAAACAGTTCCCCTCACTATTACGATTTAATCTTCATGGATGTCCAGATGCCTGTGATGGACGGATATCAGGCAACCCGCAGCATCCGCAGCCTGGATCGGGAAGATACCGCCCATATCCCAATTATCGCCATGACGGCAAACGCATTTGTAGAAGATATCCAGCATGCAAAAGAGGCGGGTATGAACGATCATGTGGCAAAGCCCGTAGAGATCTCCAATCTGCTGAAAATACTGAATCAATGGCTTGCTCCTTAAACCAAAAACTGGCAGGGCTTACCCTGCCAGTTTTTGATATTTTTCTTCGATTTCTTTCATCGGAACCGTCTCAAAAACAGGATGGCTCCTAATTTCCGGCGGCTGCTCCAAAAGCCTTTCCCCCATATAATGCTCAAACTCATAATAAAGGAGTGTGTCGTCCACGGATTTAATCTTTCTTCGTTCCTCCTCCGTCGGAACAGAACCCAGGAATTTCTGATAAATCACGTCCTGGAGCTGTTTCTCAAAAGCCCGGTACTGCGGCAGATATTGCTTTACTGGGCGGGTAATATCCGCAAGGTACGCTTCACTTGCGTCATGCAAAAGGCAGAAACGGGCTGTTTTTTCTCCATAGCCCCTCGCTGCGGCTTCTTCATAACAATGAATGCAGTGCTGCGCTACGGAATAAAATTCCGGAAAATGCCCGTTCGCCCTTACCATCATGGAAAGGGCATGGGCAATATCCTCAAGCACGATATCCTCCGGCGACGGATTTGTAATTTTCAAATGGCGTTTCGTATAAGTAGTGATATAATCTCCCATTGTTTCTTTCCTTCCTAATTTGAAGACCCGTAAATCTCAACACGATTCACGTTATTATATGCCATTTCCAAAAACAAAAGAACTCTTACAGCTCCTTAAAATGAAAGCTCTTTTTCCCCGAAGCATAATCCTCCACGATATGTCCGTCTCCGGTCAGTTTATATTTATAGCTTACAAGCCCTTCCAGCCCGACAGGCCCCCTCGCATGGATTTTCCCGGTGCTGATGCCGACCTCCGCGCCAAATCCGTAACGGTAGCCGTCGGCAAACCGGGTGGAGCAGTTCCTGTACACGCCTGCGGAATCCACAAGGTTCATAAATTTTTCCGCTGTCTCATCATTTTCCGTAATAATACAGTCCGTATGGTGCGATCCGTAACGATTGATATGATCAATGGCCTCTTCCACACTATCCACCGTTTTCACGGAAAGGATGTAATCCAGATATTCCGCCGTATCGTCTTCTTTTGTCGCCTCTTTGCAGGAAATCACTTCAGCAACTTCCTTCGTCCCCCGGATCTCCACGCTTTTTTGATCCAGCGCCTCCTTTAATTCAGGCAGCAGCCTTCCGGCAATCTCCTTATGCACAAGCAGCGTCTCCACGGCATTGCAGGCGGACACATACTGCGTCTTTGCGTCAAAAATCACCGGAACGGCTTTTTTCAGATCAGCGTCAGCATCCACATAGATATGGCAGATGCCGTCGGCGTGGCCCATCACCGGAATTTTCGTGTTGTCCATGATATACTGCACAAAGGCGTTGGAACCTCTCGGTATCAGCAGATCCACAGAACCCTGGCATTCTAAAAGCTCTTTAATTTCCGACCTCGCTTCCAACTGCATCATGCAGTTTTCCGGAAGCCCCGCCTCTAAAACCGCTTTATTAATGATCTGAAATAAGGCTTTATTGGTTTTCAAAGCCTCGCTTCCGCCTTTTAAGATCACGCAGTTCCCGCTTTTTATGCAGAGTGCGGAAATCTGCACAAGAGCATCCGGCCTTGCTTCAAAAATAACGCCAACCACCCCGATCGGACAGGTCACGCGCTCTAACACCAGCCCTGCATCCAGCTCCCGTTTTAACTGTGTGCAAAATAACGGGTCCGGCAAATTGACCAAATCCTGTATCCCTGCCGCCACATCATGCAGCTTCGCCTCGTCAAACCTTAACCGCTTTAAAATCGGCGCGGCGATTCTGTCACGCGCCGCCTGCGCTAAATCCTCCTGGTTCGCCTCAAAAACAGCCTCTTTTCCCGCAAGCAGCGCATCCCTTACCGCAAGCAATGCCCGGTTCCTCATCTCCTCCGTGCTTGCCGCCAGCTTCGGCGACGCTGCTTTCACCTGTTTTACCTGTTCCTTAAAATCCATTCTGGCTCCATCTCCTTACTACAATTATTATTCATTATAGCAAAGGACCGCCTGTGTTTCAACATTTTCTGTACAAAAGACTGCCGCATGGATTGTCTGTGAAAACAACAGGGAAAAAAAATCTGCCTGCAAACTCCTGCAGGCAGATTCCATATTATCTTACTTCATCAAAAACCGGAAGCTCTGAAAACCCAAGCTCCATTGCGTGTTTTCCGTAACAGCAGGAAATCCGCCCCAAGCCTGATTGTTTCCTGGAAGGCGTTTCCTCCCGTTCCTTCTCTTTCCGTTTTGCAGCTTCAAAAATCCGTTCATACTCCCGTTCCTTTGCCTGTTCCCCGCCGCTTTTCTGGACGCCGGCGACAGCCATGACTGACATTACATATTGGATTCTATCTACGGATACTGCGGTAATCACCCCTTTGCCATTGCTTTTATATCAACGTTTCTGATTTACTTTCTTATTCTATATATCGGCACTTTCCTGGGACTATATTACCACAATTTTATAGATTTTAACCTCCTTTTGCGGCAGACGGCAAAGCAGCTAATCTGATGTTACGGTTTTAACGGTTCTTCCCCATCCTTCTGTTCTTTCACCTTTTTGGAAATCATCTGCTTTAAGTCATAGGCTTTATTTTTCAGCCGATCCGACGCTTCCCTGGAGGAGGACACGGTGGAAAGAAGTCTGGAGGCAATATCATATTTTTCCGCTTTGTAGGCAAGCGCAGACACCAGGTAATCAAAGGTGATTTCATCCATTCCGCAGATCGGGAAATCTTCTTCCATACGCGCCTTATACATGACATTATAAGATTTCACTTCATACGTATCCGCCTGCTTTCTCAGCTCCTCAATCTTCTCCGGTGTTGCGCCTTTAAATTCCTTCGGGTTTTTCTTCATGTTGTCCGCCATATTCTGCAGAAGCCAGGAAAGCTTTAAACAGACATATCCCATCTCGCTCGCCGTCGTTACCTTCCGGATGGTGCAGTACAGGGCAATCTTATACCTCTCCACAGCATACTCATAGGAATACGGGCCTTCTATGGCATCCCTTTTCTTATATTTACTGGTAACCTCTTCCTGTATATTCTTTATCTGCGCCGGGCGGATCTCATTAAAATAACGCTCCAATGCGGCATAGCCGCAGTTATGGCAGAAAATAACGTCATACTTTAACCCGTCCATCCCTTTATAGACCGGGCGCAGATCAAATTCCGTATGGTCAAGTTTTACGCCCCCGCTTTTTACATGCTTCGATTTAAACTCCTTTTTACAGCATGGGCATACAAAACGTTTATCAAACAGTGATTTCTCTTCCTCTTCTAACATCTTCCCAACCTCTTTTCTGCGAACAAATCTCGCTTTTATTATTGTAAACGGAATTTTCCAATCAATGCAAGCATTGTCTCGGACATCCTGTTTAATTCCTCACTTGACGAAGCGCTGTTCTGTGCGGAACGGGCATTTCCTGCCGCCACCTGCGCAATCCCCTCAATATGCCCGGAAACCTCTTCCATGCTTTTATTTTCCTCACGGGAATTCCATGCGATTTCCGCCATATATTTATCCACCTTGATTGTCTTTTCCACCACCTGATCCAGGGATTTCGCCGCAAGCTCCGCCATCTGCGCGCCCCTGCCAACCGCCGCCGTCGTCTCGCCAATCAGTTCCGCCGTCTGCCTGGTCGCCTCTGCGGATTTCGTCGCAAGGTTCCTTACCTCCTCCGCCACAACCGCGAACCCTTTGCCGGAGCTTCCTGCGCGCGCCGCCTCCACAGCCGCATTCAGCGCAAGAATATTTGTTTGGAAGGAAATATCGTCAATTACCTTGACTATCTTTATAATATCCTCCGACATTTTGGAAATTTCCTTCATGGCATCCATCAATCTGTCCATCTCTTTTTTATTCTGCCCGATATCGTTCGTCGTCTCTTCGGAAAGCTGCCTTCCGGAAATCGCTTTCTCCTCATTCTCCTTTGCCTTCACCGTGATTTCCTCTATGCTGTTTTCTAAGGATTGTATCAGCTCATCCTGTTTGACGGCCCTTCCGGCAAGCTCATTCGACTCGTTGGAAACGGACTGCGCCCCAATGGCTACCTGCCCGCAGGAAGTATTAATCTCTGACAAAAGCGTTTTTAATCCGCCGTTAATCTCCCTGATAGCTGCGGCAATCGGCGCAAACGAGCCCGAATATTCTCTTTCCGATGTTTTCGTAAAATCGCCGCAGGCAATGCCCTCTAACTGCGCCGTGATATCTTTTACTATGCCGCGGATGCTCTCCGAAGTCCTATCCAGGCTCTCCGCAATAGCGCCAATCTCGCTGCTGCTCTGATAACCGGACGTCATGTCAAAATTCCCCTGCGCCATGTTATCCGCCATTTCCCGCATTCTATGGATCGGGATGAGGATTCTCCTGGTCATAAGGAAAATTAAGAAAAATCCGGCAAGGAGCACAAAGAAACCTGCCGCAGCGCACAGCCGCATAATCCGGTCGCGTACCGCCATAGCGGAGCTTTCCGTCTGTACGGTAAGGACAGACCAGGAATCCGAATTTCCATCAAGCTGCACCGGAGCATAGCCGACATAAAGCATTTCTCCGTTTTCCTTCACTTCGCCGCTGCCCGCACTTCCTGCCATTACCGTGTCAATCATCTTTTTAAATCCGTCCGAAACCTCGATCGGCTGTTCTTCCGTCTGTACATTGCCGTCCGGGTCATACATAACGTTCCCCCTGTCATCCTTTACCGAGACCGTCTTTGTAAGGTTTTTATAATTATACAGCTCTTCCAGATACACATTTTCAGGATGTGCCGCCACAACGCCTTCCCCGTCAATAATAAAGGAATATCTTCCCTCTCTGCTGCCGGAAGATTTTTCGATTAATTCCTGAAGCGAGGACAGCTTGATATCCGTCGCAAAAATTCCCTCCATCTCCCCGTCCTTTTCTATCGGGAAAAATACGGAAGTGCAGGGCATATCCGTATTGACGGAATAATAAGACTTGGAGATAAACGGCTGCTTTTCCTCCAGCATCTGCTGGAACCACCATCTTGTGCTGCGGTCCGCAAGCTCCCCTGTGGAACGCGCCGTCTGCATCCCGTCCATGCCCTGGATATAATAAAGCTCCACAAAATCATTCTTATCTGCAGAATCCACTAAAACAGGCGTCTGTTTCTTTGTCTTCATAGACACAATATCAGAATTTACGGAAAGCCCCTCCGTCAGATGATAGGCAAGCCCCATAAATGTCTCTACCTGCTTTGCTATCAGCTCCGAAGTTTCCAGATTCTGCGCTTTTACCTGCTTCTCATACGAATCTGTAAATGTCGCATATACCCCGGCGATAATCACCGCCACCAACAGAACCACCATCAAAATTACCGGCACCACAAACTGTACAAAAATGCTCTTATACTTTTTCTTCAATCTTTTTCCCTCCCAGATTACTGATCTACAAACTGGAGAGAATATCCCTCCTCATATTCACCGCTTTCCAAAAATACCTGGTATATCCCTGAAAGAGCCTCTTTCGCATTTTCCTCTGCCTCTTTCAATATCCCGCTTTCCACTGCCTTCTGTTCCATCTTCGACTTCTGATCTTCCTCAAAGCTTGTGACATCTTCGACAGAAAGCCCGTTAAAAACGCTGTTTTTCTCGTCATAGACCTGAACGGAGCCCTCATCCACTTCATGGGATAAAATCTCTGCCTCCGGCACCGTAATCGTAATAACCCTGCCGTCCAGACGGACCTCTACTTTATTCATATCAACTCCTGCTTTGATTTTCCCGTCATAGGAAATAATAAATGATTTTTTCGTGAAAGGAATGCTGGTGCTGCCTACCTGGATGCTGTTTTCATATTTTCCCATATTGGTATAAAAATAAGTCACCGTAGAAAGCTCATTTTCTTTCTTAAGCTGCCCTGCCAAAAGCGCTTCGGTAATTTTCGTCTTTTCCTGCGTAACCTTAGTCCCGTACAGCAGCCTGCCCAGGCGGATGCCGCCAAGAAACAGAACCGCCGCCAGCGCAATCAGTACAATTCCCGCAATTTTTTGGTAAATCCCCTGTAAAAGAAACGAAGGTTTCTTTTTTTCTTCCTTTTCCTTTTCCATGCCTTTTCCTCCGTCCGTATCCTGCCCCTATTATAACGGGAACTGGCAGATTTTTCAATGGGGAACCGTACCAACGATAACTTTTAATAAAAATCTTCGGTACCACGGCAGAGACGCAGACAGCAGGGCAAATACCCGTTTTGCCAGCTTCCTGCCTTCCTCTATCTCCTCTTCCAGAACAGTATCTTTTTCCGGAGGGGAATACAGCGCTTTTTGCACCATCTGCTGAAACTGCTCATACTCATCGCCCAGGAATGGGAATCTTTTCTGAAACAGCTCCCCATACTCCCTGTCTGACAGCTCCCCGCGGGATTTTCTCCAGGATTTTTCGATACCGGAAACCTGGATATAACCATGCAGGCAGTTAGAAAGCCGGACAGCCTCCCGGCGCTTCTTCCCACGGATTCCCCGCAAAAGCTCTCTGCCCTTTTTCCGATAACGCCATCTGTAAACAAAAATCACAAAGCACAGAAAGATACCAATACCGACAGCCGCTGTGAATACTCCCTTTATCAGCGCAGACACCAAAGCTTTGACTCTGCTTTCCTTTCGTATCTTTGCCTGCGTTCCCGTCCCGGCATCCGTCCCGGAATCCGAAACGCCGCCTGTCTGTTTTCCCTGCGGTTCTTCTGAAACACCGGAATCCTCTTCCGTCCCGCTGTCCTCCTGCCCGTCATTTTCTTTTTCTCCGTCCGTTTCTTCTTTCACGTCCGCTTCCTGTTCTTCGGTGTTTTCTTCTTTCCCGTCCGTTTCCTGTTCTCCGTCCGTTTCTTCCTTCCCGTCCGTCTCCTTTTCTCCGTCGTTTTCTTCCTTCCCGTCCGCTTCCTTTTCTCCTGCGTTTTCTTCTTTCCCGTCCGCTTCCTGTTCTCCGTCGTTTTCTTCTTTCCCGTCCGTTTCCTTCCCGGCAGTTTCGTTTTCTTCTTTTTCTTCCGCCTCTTGTCCGGTCACGTCCTCTGCCATATCCTCTAAGCTTCCATTGACTCCCCCGCTTCCCGGCGTCATATCCACAGGGACAAACCCTGTCCCATTCCGGTAAACCTCCGTCCAGGCATGCGCTCTGCTGTCAGGCACGACCGCCGTATAGGTCCCGTCTTCATTCTGCTTAAAATCCTCCGGCCAGACGACATACCCTTCCACATACCTCGCCGGAATCCCGCACAGGCGGTACATTAATGTCGCTGCCGTAGCAAAGTGGATACAGTATCCTTTCTTCTGCGTAAATAAAAAATATTCCACAAAATCCTCCTCATAAGGGAGCAGCTTTAAATCCAGGCTATACGTAAACCGATTATGCAGATAACGATAAATAAAATCCGTCACTGTACTAAAATCACTGTCTTTTTTCTCCTCACACAATTTCTTAAGACGCGGAACAGAATCCGGCACCGTCCTGTACTCATCCATCACATAGCGATAATAATAACTATAATAAAGGCTATTGTAATTTTCATGATAGGCTGTCTCCGCCAAAAGTTCATATCTGCTGCTGCTAAGCTCATAATATCCTTTCAGGGTTAATTCCCTCAGCCATGTCCCGGCCTCCTTCCTTTTCACAACGCCCTCTGTCCTTTCCAGATTCTGGTTCACCTTAGAAAAATACGGCAGATAGGCATAGCTCCCGGGCGCGTCCAGATATTCTATCGTAATCCATGCCGGACGCAGGCCCTCCTTTTCCAATGCAAGATAAGTATAATTATTAAAAATAAGCGAAAGCTGCTCTTCCGATCCGCCTCCCCATTGTCTGGCAAGCTCAGAAAAGGACTGCGAATTTCCCGCCTCCGTCCATGTATTGTTCCGGTAATCCTTTCCCAGAAAGCCGCGCAGGTACATAGCGTCTCCCGGCTTTTTTTTCACAGTAACCCTTAAAATTTCCTTTCCGGTATATTTCATCTTCTGATTGCTTAAAATTCCCTGCTGCCTGTCCTTCAAAAAAGGATTTTTCACTCCCGGGATCAGATTTCCATAATCATAATTCATGACGTTATATTCTATCTCATTCGCCCATTTCTGAATGGGAGCATGGAAATTCTCCGCCCATGCGCCAAACTTTTTCCCGGAAAGGGAACAGAAAAACAGGATCGGCAGGAAGCAGGCAAGCGTACAAAAAGCCGCCTGCGTTTCCCCATGCAGAAAAGCTTCTTTTCTCTCCTCCTGCTCCACGCAGGAAATCTCTGTCTTCCTTCGTTTTCCCAGCTTCCATGTCCGGCAAAGATCCTTTTTCTTAGAGGACATGGGAACAAGCCCCAGCAGGCCGGACAACGCCAGAAGGACAGAAAAGCCGGAAGGGAATTTCCCTACGCACATCCCAAAAAATAAAACCGCCCCCAGCAAAAGGGCAAGCCTTTTTGCCTGAAAAAAGCCGGCAACATCAATGGAGCACAAAAAGAATACCAAAAAAGTGAAAATCAGTTCCCCTTCTTTAAAATGATCCGAATAAATCTTTTCCATCTCAATCCATTCCGGCAGGGAAAGCCCATAATACCCATTCAGGATACGGATTCCCGCCGTAACCACACATTGAAGATACACCCATAGCTGCTTCCGGAAAAGATAACCCAAAAAACACAAAAGCACAGCCGCAGCCGGAAGCAGGATTACCCTGCTGGTTCGGGAATAATAAAGAAAACTGCATAGCAGTGAAAACGGGATCAAAACAGCAACCGCCGTTTCCATAACAGAAACGGCATATTCCATATCCAGAACAAAATAAATACAGCGGAAAATCCCGAATACGATACAAAACAAAAAAACCGCCTGGAATATACAGCATGGCACGTCCCTTTCCCTGCTCACAGCTCCATCATCTCCTTTTCCAGCCGCTTTTCATTCTGATACGTTCCCTTTTCCACCTTTAACAGCATTTCCGTTTCATGAAAAAAAAGAATAGTTTCCCGCCGCTTCTTTTCTGTAAACAGGAAAAAGGCATCCGGGCAGTCCGGTGAAAACTGCGCCTGGTACGAAAGCCTGCTTTCCTTCATCCAGTTTCCTTCTTTCGTTTCTTTCTTTAACAGCTTCCGTTTCTTTTGTCTTTTCTGCCCGGAAAACGCCCCGGAAATTTCTATCAAAGCCTCCAGGATATCCTGTTCCGACATAATCAGGCGCCTCTCCAAAGCAAAACCGCCGTCCCATACAAGATAGCAAAGGCATCCCCTTCCTAAAAGAGTATACAAAAAAGAGCCTGCAATCTTTATCTGGCAGGGAATTTCCTCCTGCCGCAGCCCTTCCGGCAGCTTCCAGAACAGCACCGCTTCGGCCTCCTTGGACGCTCCCGGCTCCCGGTATAAGATCTCCCGTCCTGCGCTCCGTTTCCAGTAAATCCGCTTTAAGCTGTCTCCCGGCTGATATTTCCGGATATCATAGATTTCCGATGCTTCCTGCCCCTTCTTCATGCCGTCCCCTTCACCGTCCACAAAAACCTTTTTCCCGGAAAGCGCAACCGGAAGCATCACAAAATCAGGCAGCGCCAGGATCTCAGACTGCCTTTTTAATTTTATTTTACAGGAAAAAATCCCCAGGTAATCATATACCCGCGCATAAGGCACAGAAACCGAAAACAGCCCGGCCGGAAGAGCACCCGCCGTAATCTCATAGCTCTGCGTATCCTCCCTCTCCACGCTTCCCCAGACCGTGATCCGCTTCTTTTCTGCCCTTTTCCCGGACAGGCAGCGAAATTCTGCCGGGAATTTTACTTTCCTTACCGGCATCCTTCCGGTATTTTTAAAAAAAACCTCCGCTGCGGCAGCTTCCCCGGCAAAGAGCACGCGTTCCGGCAGCTTCACTTCCATCCTCAGGGAATATTTCTGGTAAAAAGCCAGGATGATCTGAAAAACAGCGAGAATTCCCACGGCAGGCAATAATAATAGTATCCACTCTTTTTTGTTTAACGCTCCTAAACAAAATATCAGCAGTAAAATCAACGGATAACCGAATATATTCTTTATCATACTCTGTCCCCCGCAATATTAAACACTGTAATTTTTCCTTATGCCCGGTTTTTTCACGCTTTTTAAAATTTCCCCGGCCAGATCCTCCGCCTTTTTCTTTCCCGCCTTTGCCCGCATGGAAAGCACCAGCCTGTGTGCCGCTGTATCTATAAAAATATCCTCCACATCCTCTGCCACGGCAAAATCCCTGCCGCGCAGAAATGCCATTGCCTTTGCCATCTTTACAAGGGCAAGGCTTCCACGAGGGCTTATCCCGACCTCTATGAGCGCATGGTTCCTGGTTTCCGTAACCAGTTTTATAACATAGTCATACAATTTATCATGCAGATACACATTCTGCACCTCATCCCTTAACTCCGCCAGCATATCGGCAGGGAAAACAGGCTCTATCTCTTTTAAGGCTTCCCGGCTCCCGTCCCCTTTTAAAATCAGAATTTCATCCTCCGGCAGCGGATATCCCATGCTTAAGCAAATCATAAAACGATCCATCTGTGAATCGGGAAGGAGCTGCGTGCCTGCGCTCCCGGCAGGGTTCTGCGTCGCCAGCACAATAAACGGCTCCGGAAGCTGCCGTGTCTTTCCCTCCACGCTGGCTTTCCCTTCCTCCATCGCTTCCAACAGCGCCGACTGTGTTTTCGGCGACGTCCGGTTCAGCTCGTCCGCCAATAAAAGATTGCAGAAAACCGGCCCCTGGCGGAACTGAAATTTCCCCGTCGCCTGCTCATACACGGAAAACCCCAGGACATCCGACGGAAGGACATCCGGCGTAAACTGAATCCTGTTTGTCTTTAATCCCATCGCTTTCGCAAATGCCATCGCCATCGTGGTCTTCCCGACACCCGGAATATCATTTAACAAAATATGCCCTTCGGCAAGGATCGCCGCCATGATTTTCACAATACAGTCCTCTTTCCCAATGACTGCTTTTTCTACCTCCCGGATCGCCAAAAGCGCTTTCTCATTTTTCTCATTTTTATTTTCCATAACAAACCCCGCATTTACTTTATAAAAAACTGTTTAAAATTCCCTCAATTCCCTGTTTTTCATAAATCTCCTTATAATAACGCACTTCCTTTTGAATAATTTCGTCAATCACCCGGATTCCAAGCAGCTCCACCGGAGCGCGGTCGTCGGTCAGAAGATATTCCCCTTTTTCATAACGAAGCAGCCCCGTCACCGCTTTTTCCATCATTTCTTTCAGTTCCGGTTCCTGCTCCTTTTCTATATTTTCCCGGAATGTCTCCAGCAATGCCGGGGAATCCGAAGCAAATAATTCCCGGTTCGTCGTAAAGTCCACATCCACGGTATAAACCTCTGCAAACACACTGGCAATCGTATCGGAAAGATACTCGTTAATATTTCCTTCCTTCGTTCCCCGCATATTCATATTGACGGCCATCACGCCGCCTTCCTTTAAATGCTCCTTTACCATCGTGAAAAATTCCACCGAGGACATCTGAAACGGGATTGTGATATCCTGATAGGCATCCACAAGAATCACATCATACTGTTTATCCACGGCATTTAAATAAGCCCGCCCGTCATACGTCGCCACGCTGATATATTCCGGAAGCTCAAAATACTTTCTCGCAAGGCCCGTGATTTTTTCATCAATCTCCACGCCCTCTATGGACAGATTGTCAAAATACCGTTCGCATTGGGCTGCATAGGTTCCCGTCCCCATTCCCAGAATCAGGACATCCATCTGCTCCTTTTCCTTCACGCCTGCCATATACTGCGCAGCCATAGCATAGTCATAATACATCCCCGTCAGGGAATGATCCTTTTTTAAAATCGACTGCACGCCAAACAAAACATTGGTAGATAAAATAACATCCTTTTCATTTTCCTTTACCTGGAGATAATTGTAAACCGACTCCCCCTCATAAGCCAGATCGTTCTCCCAGAAGGCAAAGCTGCCATTCTGCAAAAGACAGCAGAGGAAAAATAAAATCAGGCTCACCAGCACCTTTCGGCTTTTAATCTTCTCGCTGATAAAATAAATCATTGCAAGCGCAAGCAAAATCCCGGAAAACAATAAAAACGTAACCGAAGTGCCGACGGCAGGAATCGTCACAAAGGTCGGCAGAAACGTCCCCAGAATGCTTCCAATGGTATTAAACGCACCAAGCGTCCCCACCGTCTTTCCATTGTCCTCCAGATTATCGGTGGTATACTTCACCAAAGACGGCGTCACGGTTCCCAGTAAAAATAACGGGAACACAAAAATCACCATGCAGGCGCAGAAAGCCGCAATAATCAAAAAATTGCTGCTTACCGTAAAAATCAGAAGCGCTGAAATCCCGAGGATCACATACTTTCCAAGCACCGGGATCGCGGCAATCCACACAGCGGCGATCAAAATCCTGCCGTATAATTTCCCCGGATCAGGCTCTTTGTCGGCAGAACGCCCGCCGTAGAGATTCCCAAGCGCCATCGCAATCATAATCGTGCCGATAATAATCGTCCATACAATCTGCGAAGAACTAAAATAAGGCGCTAACAGCCTGCTTGCGCCCAGCTCCACCGCCATCACCGACATTCCTGCAAAAAATTCTGTCAGATATAAATACCCTTTATGGTTTAACACCGTCTTATTTTCCATGATCCGCCCCTGCGCAATATTTTTTCTTAATTTTACCCTAAAAAACCGCTTAAATCAAGCGGATTCTCACCTTTGATAAAAGAATAACATTAACCCTCTTTTATGAAAACCCTCTTGCCTTCAAAAGCAAACGCATACTGCCTGATACCGTCTTCCTGAAAGCCCCTGGCCGTCAGTTCCTCCGCATATCTTTTCTCTTTTATCTGCTTTAACCCCGCATCTGCGGAATCCTCCAGGGATTTCTCGTCTGCAGGGTCGAACACCTTAAACTCCAGGATATACGCCATGCCCTGCTCTATCGGCTCCATCATGATGTCATACCGCCCGAAACCGCTCTCCCTGTTCGAGCGGATATGGTACTTTCCCTCCAGCTCCGCAATTAATCCAAGCACCAGGCCATGATAAAACCGTTCCGGCTCTGTAACAGATACGCTTTTCCCTCCGTCAAAGGAACTGGCTATCTGCACTAAAACATGATTCAAATACGCATTCATGGCTTTTATATCACAGGCTAACAGGGCAGACAGGAATTTATTATAGTAATTAGACTGACGGAACCACCTCTTTACCGTCCCTTTCAACATCCGTTTTACTTCCCGGTTTGTCAGGGAAAGCGTATAAATCTCTTCCGACAGATCCGCAGACTCTACCTTTAAATACCCGCCTGCAAGCATCAGGCTCCAGACAGCATTCACATCTTCCTCTAACTGACTGAATACAAGCTGTTCATCTAAAGGGACTGTAATTGTTCCATCATGCAAAAGAATCTCCAATTTCTCTTTTATCTCTGTATCCGCCGACTGTAACAGCCTGCTGACAAGCCCGTTGGAGCTGGTATTGGCCCAATAAGCGGAAAATTCCTGAAATTTCAAAAAGTTAAGGATGGACCACGGATTGTAAATATCTCTTAACCTGCCAAAGGTAAAGCCGTCATACCATTGCTTTACCTCCTCCTTTTTCTCTCCCAGCCCCCGGCTGTCAAGGGCTTCAAACACCTCCTGCTGGGTAAAACCGAAGCTGTCGGCATACATGCGGGAGGTAGCCGTTACCACTACCAGATTATTTAAATCTGAAAAAATGGATTCCCTGCTGATCCTGGTAATCCCCGTTAAAAGCGCGCGCTCCATATAAGGGTTCGTTTTAAATGCAGAATTAAACATATTCCGGATAAAGGCGGTCATGTCATCCCAAAAGCCGTTCAGATAAGCCTCCTGCATCGGCGTGTCGTATTCGTCCAAGAGAATAATCGGTTTCCTTCCGTAAAAACGCAGCAGGTAATCGGATAAGTTCCGAAGGGATTCCACTGCATCCGTTTCCCGCGCTTCCCCGTCCAATATTTTCTGAAATTTTTTCTTCTCCGCTCCCCCTAACAAATCGGACCCCATCAGATACTGATGTTTCCGAAACAGCTCCGCCAGCAAATTCTGCATTCTTTCATAGAACCGCCCAAAGGTTGTTTCTTTCACAGAAGCAAAGCTTAAAAAAATCACAGGATACGTCCCCTGCAGCTTCCGGTAAGATTCCTCCTCAAAAATACGAAGTCCCTCAAAAAGACATGCTTTTTCTTTATATTCTATGGAAAAAAACTGCTCCACCATGCTCATTAACAGCGTCTTCCCAAAACGGCGCGGGCGGGTAATTAACGTAACAGAATCCTCATTTTCCCACCACTCCTTAATAAACTTTGTCTTGTCGATATAAAAATCATTCCTGCTGATCATGTCGCCAAAATCCTGTTTTCCAATAGCAATCACTCTGGTATCTAAAATCTGATTCTCCATACCCAACCTTCCTAAAATACTGCAACCCGCTTTTTCTTTTTTCCTTTGTTTATTATACCATATTTCCCGTGATTCGCCAACAGCTTTTCAAATTTATTGAAACATTGGGTAATATTTCATCCAGGCAAATGTAACAAGGAACAGAATTGCGGAGCCTCCAATCAGCCAGTATTTTTCCTGGAAGCTTCCCGCCGACATTGAGAACAGGTACAGATTTTTCAGATCATCCTTTAATATAAAATTGGAAATATAATATATCATGGAAACCATATAGCCGACAATGCTGTTCTGGCTGACCCCGGCAGAGAAAAATCCCAGCGCGCCAAGAAACAGCGCAGAACCATAACCCCCGATAAAATGGCGCAAACCAACCTCACTTTCCAGACAATCCATCCTCCAGAGAAACAGCCCAAATAAAACCGCCAGGAAAAACAGGGAATACAGCAGCCGGATCAGGCAGACACTGAGATAACCCGTCCGTTTCTTTTCATAGATCACGGCTGTCAGTGCAACCAATAAAATAGAAAACATGGCAAAAAAGATACGATTAAACACAATATTGCCATATTCCGCATGAAAAACATCGTATCCTGACAGGGAATTATGCCGCATTACCAGCGTAAATTTCCCGATATTGCCTGTCAGTCCGCCTGTGCCCGCCATCGTACTTGCCAACCACCATACTCCCTGTACAAAAATGGCAAAAAGGCCTGAGGATATTTCCGTAAAAAACATTCCGACAGCAGAAGCCGCCATAATATCAGGAACCAGCCAAAATGCCGCATAAATAACGATCGCAGTATGATTCAACTCCTGATTCTGAAATTCTTTTTTCGCAAACCCAAGAACGCTGTTCTCTGCGGAAACTGCCTTTGCAGTATAATCAATGGTCAGTCCTCCGAAAAAAACGGACATTTGCCTGCGCCTTAATCCTATGGTCGCGGCGGATATGGGCAGATACTCTTGCCCCAAGCTCGTCAATGGAAAACGGCTTGATAATATAATCGTCACCGCCGAAAGCAAAGCCGGAAATTTTGTCGCAATCCTCAATCCTTGCCGTCAGAAACACAATCGGGCATGACACATAATCACGGATTTTCCGGCATACGCGAAATCCGTCGCCATCCGGCATATTGACATCCAACAGGATAATATCCGGGTTCTGCGCTGCCTTTTCCACCGCCTCCGCCCCCGAATAAGCCGTAAGCACCAGATAATCATTCATTTCAAAATAATCTTTTAACAGGCTGACAATATCCTTTTCATCATCCGCCACCAATATTTTATACATAACTGTACCTCGCTTTTTTGCGCTTTATTCTACCATATCATTATCAACTCTTTATCAACAAAAGCAAGGGGATAGGAACGAATGAAGGCGAAATTAAATAGAAAATTGTTGAAACTATTGAACGAATGTGGTAAGATAATTTTTGGAAACAGCCGTGTTACAGGGTGGATTGGCCTCTATTCTTAAAAGAATGGAGGTGATGCTATGAAAAATCAAAACAATTTTGATTTCAGGGATTTACTAACTTTTGGTATTTTCCTTTTAGCATTACTTACATTTGTCTTTACATTTTGTAAGTAAATTATACATAGAAAAACCACCCTTAAACTTTGACCAATAAGAGGGTGGTTTTTCTGCCAACACACGGTCAACCCATCTTGCGGGCGGCTGTTTTCTGTCATTATAGCATAACACATGACAGGATTCAAGTATTATTTTTTTTGAAAAGCCGGATTCAAAGTCTAATTGCAGTCAATAGAGGTAATTTTTATGTTGGAAGAAATTTTTAAAAGAAACTGTTCGGTTATTATTATCATCATAGGGATTTTGGGCATCCTTTGTTTTCTGCCGCCGTTTTTCCGATCGATTATCAATCTCGGGAACCTGACGGGAATGGGCGTCTCTGTCCTTATTTTTCTTTACGGGATCTTTTTTGTGAAAATAAACCATTTGATTTTTCTATTATGGCATCACAGCATCGGGAAATGGGCTGTTATATTTTCCGGCATAGTTCTTGCTGTCATTTTACTGCTTACCGTCATTATTACCGGCTGCCTGATTTCTTCCGCCGCAAAGCCCCCTTCCCGGAATGACACAGCCGCCATTGTCCTCGGCTGCGCCGTGCATGGGACACGCCCCTCTTTAATGCTGGAAACCCGTTTACAGGCGGCTCTTACTTATCTGGAGGAAAATCCGGAACGGAAAGCCATCCTCTCCGGCGGAAAAGGCCCTGGGGAAGACATCACCGAAGCGCAATGTATGTTTACTTATTTAACGGAACATGGCATTTCCAAAGACAGGCTCTTTTTAGAAGAAAATTCCACTGATACCAGGGAAAACCTAATCTTTTCCAAAAAGATTTTAGACACGTTCCAGACAGGGAAAAAAGTCGTCATCATCACGAATGAATTTCATCAGTACCGGGCAGGGATTCTTGCAAAAGAGCTTGGCCTTTCTCCCCGCAGCGTCAACGCCCATACGCTGTTTTACCTGCTGCCGACTTACTATGTACGGGAACTGTATGCCGTTTTACATGAATGGATTTCTTAACCAAGCCAGCCGTCCCTCCAAGACTGCATATCCTATCTTGCCAACCAAAAAGGATTGCTGTATAATTTTCCTATTTTCAGGAAAAAAGAACGAAAACAAAAAAGGAGAATTTCACTATGAAAATTGTATTGCAATGCGTAAGCCACGCATCTGTTACGGTAGATCATGCCTGCATCGGAAAAATCGGTCCGGGGCTTTTGTTGTTTTTGGGCGTAGGCAAAGAAGATACCAAAGAAATTGCGGAAAAAATGTTCCAGAAAATGATGAAGCTGCGGATTTTTTCCGATGAGAACGGAAAAACAAACCTGTCGCTAAAGGATATTGAAGGGGAATTATTAATTATCTCCCAGTTCACGCTTTACGCCGACTGCCGTAAAGGGAACCGTCCAAGCTTTACCAACGCAGGCGCGCCGGACATGGCGGAAGAACTCTATGAATATTTTATTGAAATGGCAGAAAAAGCAATTCCCGGAAAAGTGCAGCATGGCTCTTTTGGCGCAGATATGAAAGTGGAGCTTTTAAATGACGGGCCGTTTACGATTATTTTGGATTCCAAAGAAATCTGTAATTAGTGTCTGCTGATTGACGCTGGAACACTTGATTTTACTGGCTTTTTCCCTGAAATCTGGTATAATATTTGC
>CANREH010000051.1 GCA_947629585.1 uncultured Lachnospiraceae bacterium
GGATTCTAAAATTTTGATTCTTGGAAGCTTCCCGTCCGTGAAGTCCAGGGAAGGACAGTTTTATTACGGGCATCCGCAGAACCGTTTTTGGAAGGTTCTGGCGGCGCTGCTGGAAGAGCCGCTGCCGCAGACCATTGAGCAGAAAAAGGAAATGCTGATAAGAAGGCGGATCGCGGTCTGGGACGTGATTGAGAGCTGCGATATTATCGGTTCGAGCGACAGCAGCATTAAAAATGTAAAAGCGGCGGATATCGGGAAATTATTGGAGGAAACGCAGATAACGAAGATCTTTGTAAACGGCGGGAAAGCTGCCGATTTATATAAAAAATACTGCGAGCCGTTGACCGGGATCGCCGCAGCAAAGCTTCCGTCCACTTCCCCGGCAAATGCTTCTTACAGCTTAGAGCGGCTTTCAAAGGAGTGGGGAGTGGTTCTGGAGGAACTAAACCGTTAGATGTAACAGTTCAGCAAGATTTCAGTTGCCGGAGAAGGGAAAACATGGTAAAATCCATCAGGGTGCAGGATTTTGCAGAACGTAAAAGGGTAAGGCCTGCAGAAGAGCCTGAAAACGGGAAAGTGCTGTCTGTCATGTATATAAATTTAGAAAGGAATGGATGAAAATGAAAGCGACACCGGTAAAGGGAACGAACGACTATCTGCCGAAGGAGGCGGAATTACGAGATTATTTGCAGTCGGTTATTTTAGAGACTTATAAACGGCATGGGTTCCAGAGGATTATGACGCCGATTTTGGAGGATGCGGAAAACCTGGAGAAAAGCGAAGGCGGGGAAAATTTAAACCTGATCTTTAAGGTGATGAAGCGCGGGGAAAAGTTAGAAAAGGCGCTTGCCGCAGGGGATAGGAAAGGGCTTTCGGATCTGGGGCTGCGCTATGACCTTACGCTTCCGTTAAGCCGTTATTATGCATGCCATAAAAATGATCTGCTGCTGCCGATGAAGTGTATCCAGATGGACAGGGTATACCGCGCGGAACGGCCGCAGAAAGGGCGCCTGCGTGAATTTGTCCAGTGTGATATTGACATTCTGGGGACGACAAGCTATACGGCGGAGCTGGAGCTGATTGAGACGACGGCGGAAGCGCTGCTTGCAATCGGGCTTCAGAATTTTAAGGTAAAGGTCAATGACCGCCGGATTCTGCGCGCGGTGTTATCGGGCTGCGGCTTTTTGGAGAAGGATCTCGACAGCGTCTGCATTTCCTTTGACAAGCTGGATAAGATCGGCGCGCAGGCCGTTGCGGAGGAATTAAAGGAAAAAGGCTTTGCGGAGTCTGCCGTCGGCGCATTGCTGGAAATATTGGAGCATAAGCCTGTGACGATGGAGGAAGTGAAGGCGCTCTGCCCGGAGGAAGAGGCAGTGGAGAATCTGAGGAAGATTATGGAAATAGCTTCTAAGCAGGCAGGCGGCCGTTATGAAATTTCCTATGATATGTCATTGGTGCGCGGGCAGGGGTATTATACCGGAACCGTGTTTGAAGTGGAAAGCCTGGACTTTAAGGGCGCGATTGCGGGCGGCGGGCGCTATGACAACCTGATTGGGAAATTTTTGAATGAGGCTGTCCCGGCGGTTGGGTTTTCCATTGGGTTTGAGCGGATTTTCAGCATTTTGCTGGAAAATGGATTTTCCATTCCTGACAGCCGAAAGAGAGCCGCCGTTCTCTATTTCCCGCAGGATTATGCCCTGGCTGCCGAAAAAGCGGCAGAGCTTCGGAAAACCTATGATGTCACCTTGTATGAAAAACCGAAAAAGCTGGGGAAATTCCTTGACAAGCTGGAGAAGGACGGCGTTTACGGGTTCTGGAATATCGGGCAGTCGGAAGAGTTAACGATTATGGCTGGCGGAAGGCAGTAAGCAGTAAAAAGAAAAAGCCCAATGGAGGTAACGGAAAAAATGGAAGAGGAAAGGATATCGGAGCGCCTGGAGCTGGTAAAAGAGCGGCTTTTTTCCATGAAGGAAGAGACGGATGCCTTATCCGGTGTATGGAAGGAATATATCAGCGTGACCGGGGATTTTTTGCGGAATATCGTGGAGACGCTGGATTCTGTGAAGAGCGGGAAGTTTTCTGAGTATTCTTTGGAAACCATGCAGGATTGGAACCGGAAGCTGTATAAGGATATTACGGGTAAGCAGTATGAACAGAGCTTTGCCTGTCCGGACTATGCCAGGAAGCGGCTTTCAGAAGAAACGACAGCGAAGCTCTGCTCTTTTTTATACGCGGAATACTATGGACTGATTGGCTGCGCCTTTGAGCAGAAGCTTACGGAAATCACGATGTTTCTGGAACTGTACCTGGAGGTTTACGGCCTGATCCTGTTATCAAAAGAGGAAGGGGAGGCATGGCTTGCAGAAAATATGAGGGAAGCCGTCGTTTCCTTTTATCAGGATAACAGTGAGTTTTTTCTGGAACGGCGCATTCAGGAAATGTTAGATCCCTCCTGTGATTTCGCGGCGGATATCATCTGCCATGCCGATCTGGGAGATCTGCGTTATCTGTATCGGTTTGGGGAATTTGTTTCCGAAAACCAGCTTAAGATGGCAGAGTTTTTGAATACGTTTCCGCAGGAAGAGATTGACGCTATGGCAGAGACCTTTGTGGAAGGGTTCCGGATGGGATTTGTCCGCGGGAAAATCGATCTGTCGGGGAAACGGACGGTCAATATCCGTTATGTGCTTGGGTTCGAGCGGATTGTCCGCGCGGAGATTGCGCAGTTTGAAAAGCTTGGGTTAAAGCCTGCCATTTACCGGAAAGCGGATTTCAGCATTAACAAAAGGCTTGCCAATAAGATCGGCTATTACGGGGGTTCGCCGTGCGAGCAGTTTTACTATGACCACCGCATGGACGATGCGTTTTATCTGGATAAGCATTTTGTGGAGAAAAAGCTGTCGGAATTAAAAAGGATTTATGAGAAATATAAGCAGCAGGCGAAGGAGTATGCCGGGCCTGCCTGCATGGAGGTCTTTGGGGAAGCGCCGTTTATCCCGAAGGCGTCGGAGGCGGCAGCCGCCTATTCTGCGGAACAGCAGAAATTGTCCGTAGATTTCCGGATGCGCTCGGCGCTTTTGCAGGATCAGTACATTCCGGGGGATGAATACAGCTTTACCATTATCGCCTATCCGCTGCCGGAGATCGGGGAGGCGTTTGAGCAGATTTTTAAAGAGACGGTGAAAGTTAATACGCTCCCACAGGAACTGTATCAGAAAATCCAGCAGAACATCATTGACGCCCTGGATCTGGGAAGCTATGTAAAGGTTACCGGGAAAAACGGCAACAGGACGGATATGAAGGTCATGCTCCATGCCCTGTCCGATCCGAAGACGCAGACGAATTTTGAAAACTGCGTGGCAGATGTCAACATTCCGGTCGGGGAGGTCTTTACCTCTCCGGTACTGAAAGGGACGGAAGGGACGCTCCATGTCTCCGAGGTGTATCTGGAAGGGCTCCGCTATGAAAATCTGGAGCTGAAATTTAAGGACGGCATGATTACGGATTACAGTTGTGAGAATTATCAGGGAGAGCCGGAGAAAAATAAAAATTATATCAGGGAAAATGTGCTCTTCCAGCATGAAACGCTCCCGATTGGGGAGTTTGCCATCGGCACAAACACAACGGCTTACCGCATGGGAAAGGATTACCG
Organism: uncultured Lachnospiraceae bacterium; assembly: GCA_947629585.1. Classification (GTDB taxonomy): domain Bacteria; phylum Bacillota; class Clostridia; order Lachnospirales; family Lachnospiraceae; genus MGBC100174. The sequence continues at coordinate 3,653 of CANREH010000051.1, forward strand.
GATTTTTTCCGTACTGCCGATTTTGATTGCGGAAAAGACCGGGCCGCATTTTGCCGTCGGAGACAGTTGTTACAGCATGAGCGAGGACCATGCCGTATATAATCCGGACGGGAAAGAGATTATCGCTAGGGACAATGAATGCTCTGTTTTAAGGAAAACCGACAGGGAAAAAGCGTATTTTAACTGTCATACGGATATTACCATCCCTTATGACGAGCTTGGAAAGATTTCCGTTTTTATCAGGCAGGAAGACGGAACAGAAAAAGAACTGCCGATTATTGAAGACGGAAAATTTGTCCTGGAAGGGACAGAGGAGTTAAATCTTCCGTTGGCGTGAAAAATAGTAACATAACAGTTCAGCCATCAGCTCGATTTGGCTGCTCCGCAGCCGTTTCGCCGCTAAAGCGGCTAAAATCTCGCTTTTATGGCTGCGCCATATGTCAAAAATAGGAAAATTGCCCCTTACGAGTAAACTCGTCGGTTCCATTTTCCTATTTTTGCCGCATGGCTGAACTGTTACAAAAAATTAATTTGCAATCTTATGTTTTTTCAGATATAATAAGCAATGGATTTTAAGGACGGAAAGAAAGAAAGGAGGCTATATCATGGCAAAGGTTAGTATTTTGATGGGAAGCGACTCGGATCTGGAGGTTATGGGCAAGGCGGCGGAAATGTTGGAAAAGTTTGGAATCGAGTATGAGATGAAGATTATTTCCGCACATAGAATGCCGGATATTTTTGTGGATTATGCAAAATCAGCGGAGGAGCGCGGAATTGAAGTGATCATTGCGGGCGCGGGCGGCGCGGCGCATCTTCCCGGCATGGCGGCGGCGATTTTCCAGCTTCCGGTTATCGGCGTGCCGATTTATTCCAAAACGGTCGGCGGCGTAGACGCATTGTATTCGATTGTGCAGATGCCAAGCGGAATCCCAGTTGCCACAGTAGCGATCAACGGCGCGGCGAATGCGGCGATCCTTGCGGCGAAGATGTTATCCATTTCCGATTTGGAGCTTCGTAAAAAACTGAAAGAATATAAAGAAGAACTGAAAAACGGCGTTGCAGCCAAAGATGAAAAGCTTGGGAAAATCGGTTACCAGGAATATATCAGGGAAAAAAATCAGTAGCCGGATACGGAAAGGAGAACAGATATGGATTATAAAAAAGCGGGCGTGGATATTGAGGCCGGTTATCAGTCAGTGGAGCTGATGAAAAAGCACGTTCAGGAAACCATGAGGAAAGAGGTGCTGACAGGGCTCGGCGGTTTTTCCGGCGCATTTTCTATGGACAGTTTTAAAAATATGGATCATCCGACGCTGGTTTCCGGCACGGACGGCGTCGGCACGAAACTAAAGATTGCTTTTGAACTGGATAAGCATGACACGGTCGGGATTGACTGTGTCGCCATGTGCGTCAACGACATTGCGTGCGCAGGCGGCGAGCCGTTATTTTTCTTAGATTATATTGCGTGCGGCAAAAATGTCCCGGAGAAGATTGCAACGATTGTGAGCGGCGTGACCGAAGGCTGCAAGCAGGCAGGGGCGGCATTGATTGGCGGTGAGACGGCGGAGATGCCAGGCTTTTACCCAATAGAGGAATATGACCTTGCCGGTTTTGCCGTCGGCATTGTGGATCAGAAGGATTTGATCACAGGAGAGAGCTTAAGGGCGGGGGATGCCCTGATCGGCATCGCCTCTTCCGGCATTCACAGCAACGGTTATTCTCTGGTAAGAAGCGTGTTCAATATTAAGAAAGCGGCGTTAAATACTTATTATGAATCTCTGGGAACGACGTTGGGAGAGACGCTGCTGACGCCAACGAAGATTTATGTGAAAGCGTTAAAGAGCATTAAGGAAGGCGGCGCTGTCATAAAGGCGTGCAGCCACATTACCGGAGGCGGCTTTTATGAGAATATCCCGAGAATGTTAAAAGACGGGGTGCGCGCAAGAGTGGAGAAAAAAAGCTATCCGATTCCGCCGATATTTGAGATGCTTTCCCGGGACGGGGATATCGAAGAAAAGATGATGTACAATACTTACAATATGGGTATTGGCATGATGATTGCCGTGGATAAAGGCGATGTTGACAAAACCCTTGCACAGATAAAGCTTGCCGGGGAAGAAGCCTATGTTGTCGGTGAGATTATCGACGGGGAAAAAGGAGTAGAAATTATTTAGGGGGCTTTTCATGTTAAGAATAGTGGTTTTCGTTTCCGGCGGCGGCACGAACCTTCAGGCGATTATAGATAAGATAGACAGCGGAAGCATCAAAAATGCAGAGATTGCCGGCGTTATCAGCAATAATCCGAATGCGTATGCCTTAGAGCGCGCAAAGGAGCACGGGCTCTATGCAGAGTGCGTTTCGCCGAAGTCCTTTGGGACAAGGGAGGAGTTCAATCAGGCGCTGCTGGCGGCAGCGGATAAGCTTTCTCCGGATCTGCTGGTGCTGGCAGGATTTCTTGTGATTCTGCCGCGGGAAATGATAGAAAAATATACCAATCGGATTATCAATATTCATCCGTCGCTGATTCCTTCGTTCTGCGGGAAAGGTTTTTATGGGCTGAAGGTGCATGAGGCGGTGCTGGCAAGAGGAAATAAAATTACCGGGGCGACCGTTCATTTCGTGGATGCGGGGACGGATACCGGGCCGATTATTTTACAGAAAGCCGTGGAAGTGCAGGATGGCGATACGCCGGAACGCTTACAGAAGCGTGTCATGGAGCAGGCGGAATGGGAAATTCTCCCGAAGGCGATTGATTTAATCGCCAACGGACGGATTGAGATCGAGGGAAACCGCGTGACCTATAAGATTACCCAGAAAGCGGAAAAGGTAGGCGCAATGGACTGGTATTTTGAGGGAAGGAGATAACGATGAAGGTTTTGATTGTTGGCAGCGGCGGAAGGGAACACGCCATTGCATATGCTGTGGCAAAGAGTAAGAGAGTGGATAAGATTTACTGTGCGCCGGGAAATGCAGGGATTGCAGAGCTTGCCGAATGCGTGGATATCGGCGCGATGGAGATGGAGCGGCTTGCGGATTTCGCACAGGAAAAAGCGGTTGATTTAACGATTATCGGCATGGACGATCCTTTGGTAGCGGGGATTGTGGATGTGTTTGAAGCGCGCGGCCTGCGGGTGTTCGGGCCGAGAAAGAATGCCGCCATCCTGGAGGGCTCGAAGGCGTTTTCCAAAGATTTGATGAAAAAATACCATATCCCGACGGCGGCGTATGAAAACTTTGATTCTGCAGAAGCAGCGCTTGCTTATCTGGAAACAGGCAGATACCCGATTGTACTGAAAGCGGACGGGCTGGCGCTGGGCAAGGGCGTTCTGATCTGCAATACATTGGAAGAGGCAAAGGACGGCATCCGGGAGCTGATGATTGACAAGAAATTCGGTTCTGCCGGGGATAAGATCGTCATTGAGGAATTTATGACCGGGCGCGAGGTGTCCGTGCTGTGTTACTGCGACGGCACGCATATCCTGCCGATGACGAGCGCGCAGGATCATAAAAGGGCGAAGGACGGCGACCAGGGCTTAAATACCGGAGGCATGGGGACATTTTCGCCGAGCCCGTTCTATACAAAGGAAGTGGATGAGTTCTGCCGCGAACATATCTACCAGCCGTCTATGGACGCCATGAAAGCGGAAGGCAGGGATTTTGTCGGCGTGATGTTCGTCGGGCTGATGTTGACGGAGGACGGACCGAAGGTTTTAGAGTACAATGCCCGTTTCGGCGATCCGGAAGCCCAGGTGGTGCTGCCGCGCATGAAGAATGACATTATTGATGTGATGGAAGCTGCCATTGACGGGAAGCTGGACACGATCGATTTACAGTTTGAGGACAATGCCTGCGTCTGCGTTGTGCTGGCGTCTGACGGCTATCCGCTTTCCTATGAAAAGAGCAAGCTGATTACGGGAATGGAGAACTTTAAAGATAAGGACGGTTATTACCTGTTCCACGCCGGGACGAAGCAGACGCCGGAAGGTGTTGTCACAAACGGCGGGCGCGTGCTTGGAGTTACCGCTAAGGGCGCTGACTTAAAACAGGCGAGGGAAAACGCGTATGCCGCCACGGAATGGGTTTCCTTTGAAAATAAATATATGCGCCATGATATCGGGAAAGCGATAGACGAGGCATAATATGAATTATCTCAATACGAAAAATCCGTTTGTTTTATTTCAGGATGCCCTGTGTAATCCGGCCTTTGTGGATAAGAGCCTTTTCATTGATAAGATGAATTACCAGATGAAAATAAGGCAGAAATATATTTGTGTCACGAAGCCAAGACGGTTTGGGAAAACTACCAATGCGAATATGCTGGGTGCTTATTATACTAAAGGCATTGACAGCAGTGAGTTATTTCATGGGCTTGCCATAGAGAGTGTGGAAGGGTACAGGGATCACTTTAACCGGCATAATGTGATTTTTATTGATTTCAGTTCTCTTCCGGGTGATTGTAAGAGCTATGATGAGTATATTCATTTTATTTGGGATAATCTTTATGAAGATTTGGCAGATGTCTATGGGATTAAGAAATCGAAAAATAAATCGCCAGGTTATTTATTAAGGCAGACGGAGGATTCTTTTATCTTTCTTTTAGATGAATGGGATGCTATTTTTTATGAAGATTTCATGACAGAAAAAGATAAGATAAGCTATTTAAAATTTTTAAAGGACTTACTGAAGGATCAGCCCTATGTGGAGCTGGCGTATATAACCGGTGTGCTGCCGATTGCCAAATATTCCAGTGGCTCAGAACTTAACATGTTTGACGAGTATAATTTTATGAATGATAATGTGTTTGATCAGTTTTTTGGTTTTACGGAAGCTGAGGTTCGAAAGCTATGTGAGAAATTTCCGGATGTTTCCTTTGAGGAAATTAAGGAGTGGTATGACGGATATTACACCAGTGAAGGAAAAAGCCTGTTTAACCCGCGTTCTGTCAGTAAAGCCATGCAGCGCGGGAAATGCCTGAATTACTGGACAGACACCGGACCGATGAATGAGATTGCGGATTTTATAGAGTGCAATGCAGAGGAAGTCCGGGATGATGTGGTGCAGATGGTGGCAGGAATTCCGGTAGAAATTGAGCTGCAGGGTTACAGTGTGTTAGAGCCGCAGATGAATACCCGGGATGAGATTTTATCCGCTATGGCAGTGTTTGGTTTCCTGGCATATTGGAACGGGATTCTGCGGATACCGAACAAAGAGCTGATGCTAAAATTCCAGTCGGTGCTGTCAAGGGAAAGCTTTGGCGGTGTAAGGGAAGTGGTGGGCCGCTCTAAGGAGATGCTTCGGGCTACCTTAGCGAAGGACGCAAAGAGGGTGGCGGAGATTTTGGAGTATGTCCATGATTTAGAGATTCCAATCCTGCAGTATAACGATGAGAATGCTTTGTCGTGTGTTGTTACCCTCTGTTATCTGTATGCAAGAAACCACTATAAGATCAAGCGGGAGATGAAGACAGGAAAAGGGTTCTGTGACTTTATCTTTTTCCCATTGAGAAAGAACGAGCCCGGGATTATTTTGGAATTAAAATACAACAGCTCCTGCAGCCAGGCGCTTAAGCAGATGAAGGAAAGAAATTATGTGCAGGAGTTAAGGGGCTGCCGGGAAATATTGTTAGTGGGAATCAATTACAGCGGGAAGAAGAAATGCCACCAGTGCAGGATAGAAGTGATGCATGGCATAATCAATAATTTAATATCAAAATAATAAGTAAAGGCGTATGGAACAGGATTGTAAACCATGCGCTTTTCGGTTACATTGAGGTATATCATATTGCAAACCGGGCGTTGCACAGTGATTAAAATAATGGTATAATTATCCAAAAAGAGAAGAAATGAGGTTGGTTATGGGAAAATACAAAATAAAATTTCTGTGGATCCTGGCATTGGCTCTGTTCTTTGCTTTTGGCGCCTGTGGGAAAGAGGAAGAGCCCGATTTGGATACGCAGGAAGAGAACCAGACAGAGGAAAGTACAGAAGAGGAGGAGCAGATAGAGCCTGTGGAGGATCTTTCTGAACAGATTGAGAAGGACAGCTATCGGAACCAGGCTTCGATCCACGATCCGTCGATTTTTAAGGACGGGAATCTTTATTACGCCTTTGGATCGCATATGGCGGCTGCCGTTTCGGATGATTTATGGAACTGGGAGTTTGTCGCCAACGGGGTTTCGGAGGAGAACAAGCTGTTTACCGGGCTGTTTGACAGCGATGCGTTTGCCTGGTGCGGAAAAAGCGAGAACGGGAATTATGCCATCTGGGGCCCGGATGTGATTTATAACAGCAAAATGGGAAAATACTGTATGTACTTTGGCGTCTCCGGGAAAGAGGACAGGGCATCCATCTGCCTTGCGACATCGGATGATATTTCTGGGCCGTTTACCTTTCAGGAAAGAATCCTTGACAGCGGTTTCCAGAAAAAAAATGTTTCGAAAACGCTGGCGGGAGACTTCTTTGGAAAAAAAGCCGCAGAACGTAATTATTTTGACAAAGATGGGAAATGGAACGAGGACCTATGTCCGATGGCGTTAGATCCCTGTGTTTTCTATGACGCGGATGGGGCGCTGTGGCTTGTCTATGGCTCCTGGAACGGTGGGATCTATATGCTGGAACTGGATCAGAAGACAGGGCTTGCCATCCATCCGGCAGACAGTGAGGCGGCAGGGACGGATGCTTATTTTGGGAAGCATATCCTGGGGTACGGCAACCAGTCCTGCGAATCTCCTTATATTCTGTACAACGAGGAATCCGGCTATTATTATCTGTTTGTTTCTTACGGGAATATTTCCACTGACGGCGGTTACGATATCCGGGAGTTCCGGTCCAGCAGCCCAACAGGGCCGTATACCGATGCGATGGGGCAGACATGGACAGAGGAGCTTGAAGATCAGAATGCCGTCGGCGTGAAGGTGACAGGGAATTATCAGCTTCCGGGCGGCAGGGAGGCTTATGTCTCCGGCGGGCATCCGGCCGTGATTGCAGACAGCGACGGACGTTTCCTGTTAGTCCACCATACCCGTTTTGACGATCATTCCGAAGACTATGAAATACGTGTCCGCCAGATGTTTCTGACAGAGAGCGGATGGTTTGCCGTAGATCCGTTTAATATCAACAACCTTCCGAAAAAGGAAGAGATCAAGGAAACCGGCTATGCGGCGAAAAAACTGTACGGTACTTATTATATCGTGAACCACGGAAATGAGATTTCTGCGGATATCAAAGAAGCGCAGGCAGTCAGCCTGGAAAAGGATAATGTCATTCTGGGCGTCGGGAACGGTTCCTGGGAAAAGATAGAAGATATGCCGTATGCGAATATTACGATTGACGATAAGACCTATCAGGGGGTATTTATCAGGCAGAAGGATGAAGGCGGGCATAAGGTGATGGTCTTTACGGGAATCTGTGAGGAAAATAACCAGGCACTCTGGGCGGTGAAATATCTGGAGCTTGGGAATGAGGGAAATCAGGTTCCGTAAAATAAAAAGGTCAAAGAGGAAAGGTAAAGGGGGTTTTTTATGAAGATCATGTTTCTTGGGGCGGATCATGAGGTGACAGGGAGCTGTCATTTTCTGGAGCTGTGCGGCAGGAATTTTTTGGTGGACTGCGGCATGGAGCAGGGAAAGGATGTATACCGGAATCAGGAGATCCCGGTCAGTCCGTCGGAAATTGATTTTATTTTATTGACGCATGCGCATATCGACCATTCTGGGCTGATTCCGTTAATGTATGCGCGGGGATTCCGGGGCAGGGTAGTGGCGACGGGCCCTACGGTGGATCTGTGCAGCATTATGCTGCGCGACAGCGCGCATATCCAGGAATTTGAGGCGGAGTGGCGCAACCGGAAGGCGAAGAGGGCAGGCTATGAGGAGTATGTCCCATTATATACGATGGAGGATGCCGTCGGCGCGCTGGAGCTGTTTGAAGGCGTTTCCTATGATGAAAAGAAGGAATTATGCGATGGGGTGCAGGTGAGGTTTTCCGACGCAGGGCATCTTCTCGGTTCGGCGAGCATTACGATCTGGGCGGAAGAGAATGGTGTGAAGAAAAAAATAGTATTCTCCGGCGATATCGGGAACTTAAACCAGCCGCTGATTAAAGATCCGAAATATGTGAAGGAAGCCGATTATGTCATTATGGAATCGACCTATGGCGATCGTTTTCATGGAAAGCGTCCGGATTATGTGAAGCGCCTGACCGAGATTATGGAGAGAACCTTTTCCCGCGGCGGGAATTTGGTGATCCCGAGCTTTGCGGTGGGACGGACGCAGGAGATGCTGTATTTCCTGCGGAAAATTAAGACGGAAAGGCTTTTAAAGGGATTTGAGGATTTTGAAGTATATGTAGACAGCCCGCTGGCGATTGAAGCGACCAGCATTTTCAATAAAAATGTGGACACCTGCTTTGACGAGGAGGCAATGGCGCTGGTAAGGCAGGGGATTAACCCGATTTCTTTCCCGGGCCTCAGGCTTTCCGTCACCAGCAACGATTCCAAGATGATCAATTTTGATGAAAAGCCGAAGGTGATTTTGTCTGCGTCGGGCATGTGCGAGGCAGGGCGTATCCGCCACCATTTAAAACATAACCTCTGGCGGAAGGAATGCACGGTTTTGTTTGTGGGCTATCAGGCGGTCGGCACGCTGGGAAGGAGCCTTCTGGAAGGCGCGAAGACGGTATCGCTGTTTGGTGAAATCATCCATGTGGAAGCGGAAATTTTAAAGCTGGACGGCGTGAGCGGCCATGCGGACAAGGACGGGCTTCTGCGGTGGATCAATTCGTTTGAGGAAAAGCCGGAAAAGGTCTTCGTTGTCCACGGGGAAGACAGCGTATGCGACAGCTTTGTCTACTGCCTGAAGGAAGAATACGGTTATGACGCAGAGGCGCCGTACAGTGGTTCGGAGTATGATCTGGCAGCGGGACAGTGGATCAAACTGGAGGAAGGTGTCAGGCTTAAGGCGAAGAAGGAAGGAAACCGCAGGGCTTCAGATATCTTTATGCGCCTTTTGGCGGCAGGGCAGAGGCTTCTTACCGTGATCCGGCATAACGAGGGCGGCGCCAACAAGGATCTGGCGAAGTTTGCCGATCAGATTAACAGCCTGTGCGATAAATGGGACAGATAGAAAGGAAGGCATTTTATGGGACTGAACGAAACACCAAGAGCGGACCGGATTCACATTGCTTTGTTTGGAAAGAGGAATGCAGGCAAGTCCAGCCTGATTAACGCATTGACCGGGCAGGATCTGGCGATTGTCTCCAGCAGGAAGGGGACGACGACCGATCCGGTCTATAAGTCGATGGAGCTTCTTCCGCTGGGCCCGGTGGTGATTATCGATACGCCGGGGCTTGATGACGAGGGCGAGCTTGGGCAGATGCGCGTGAAGAAAGCGATGGATGTTTTGAATAAAACGGATATCGCGATTCTCGTCATCAGCGCGGAGGATTATCTGAATACCGGGGAATGGAGCACACAGGCGCTCCTTCAGAATTTCCAGAGGCAGGAAAAGCAGTTAATTGACCTGATTAAAGAAAAGAAAATTCCGCTGGTAACGGTTTTAAATAAATCGGATCTGTTTTTTTCGCAGGAGATTGTGGAAAAGATTTCCGGGCAGGATCGCTCTGATTTTATTGCGGTCAGCTCCAAGACAAAGAAAAATATTCATGAATTAAAGGAGCTTTTGGGAAGGCAGGTGCCGGAAGAGGAAATGGAATATCCGATTGTTTCGGATCTGGTTTCTTACGGGGATGCCGTTGTCTTAGTGATTCCAATTGATTCCGCCGCACCGAAGGGGCGGCTGATCCTTCCGCAGCAGCAGACGATCCGGGAGCTTTTGGAGACGGGGGCGGTCACTGCAGCGGTGCGGGAGACGGAGCTTTGCGAGGCGTTAAATAAGCTGTCCTGTCCGCCGAAGCTTGTGATTACCGATTCCCAGGCGTTTGGCAGGGTCTCTAAAGACACGCCGGAAGAGGTAAAGCTGACTTCCTTTTCCATTTTATTTGCAAGGCATAAAGGGCTTTTGCTTCCGCTGGTACAGGGCGTCCGCCAGGTAGAAAAGTTACAGGACGGCGATACGATCCTGATTTCGGCTGCACCCACCACAGGCAGTGCGACGATATTGGGAGCGTCAAAATACCGCGCTGGCTCCGGGAATATACGGGAAAAGACTTGAGGTTTGAGTTTTCGAGCGGCATGGAGTTCCGGGAGGATCTGTCAGGCTACGCTCTTGTCGTCCATTGCGGCGGCTGTATGCTCAACAGCAGGCAGATGCGCTACCGGATACGCAAAGCTGTGGAAATCGGGGTGCCGATTGTCAATTATGGGGTGCTGATTGCTTACATCCACGGGATTCTGGAAAGAAGCCTGGAGCCGTTCCCGGATATTCTGCAGGAATTAAAATAAACGTAACAGGAAGGAGAAACAAACGTTTGAGAAAATTAGCATTGCCGGAGGAGATCCTCCTGACGGTGGAAAAACCGGCAAGATATCTGGGAAATGAGACCAATGCGGTCCATAAGGAGAAAGAAACGGTCGATATCCGTTTCTGCATGTGTTTTCCCGATGTTTATGAAATCGGCATGTCCCATCTGGGAATCCAGATTCTTTACGATATGTTTAACAAACGGGAAGATACCTGGTGTGAGCGGCTATATTCCCCCTGGATGGATTTAGACCGTGTCCTGCGGGAAAAAAAGATTCCCCTGTTTGCGCTGGAATCGCAGGACCCGGTAAAGGAATTTGATTTTTTGGGAATTACCTTACAGTATGAAATGTGTTATACCAACGTTTTGCAGATCCTCGATCTTTCCGGAATCCCGTTTTTTGCGGCGGACAGAGAGGAGGCCGATCCGATTGTGATTGGCGGCGGCCCCTGCGCTTATAATCCGGAACCGCTGGCGGATTTTTTTGATCTGTTTTATATCGGCGAGGGGGAGACTTCGTATTTTGAGCTTCTTGACCGTTACCGGGAAAATCAGAAAGCAGGCGGGAGCCGCAGGGATTTCTTAAAAATGGCGGCAGGGCTCGAAGGGATTTATGTGCCGCAGTTTTATGAAGCGGAATATGGAGAGGACGGCATCCTGGCGTCGTTTCAGGTAAAGGAAGCGTATCGCGGCATTGCAAAGGACAGGATTAAAAAGCAGGTAGTTTCGGATTTGAGCGGCACCTATTATCCGGAAAAGCCGGTAGTGCCGTTTATCAAGGCGGTGCAGGACAGGGTGGTTTTGGAAATCCAGAGGGGCTGCATCCGGGGCTGCCGTTTCTGTCAGGCAGGCATGATCTACCGCCCGGTCAGGGAACGGGATTTGGAATTTTTAAAACAGAGGGCGGGGGCGATGTTAAAATCGACCGGGCAGGAGGAGATTTCCTTAAGCTCGCTGAGCTCCAGCGATTACAGCCGTTTGAAGGAGCTGGTTTATTACCTGATAGATGAATTTGGAAGCAAAGGAGTCAATATCTCCCTGCCGTCGCTCCGGATCGATGCCTTTGCGTTAGATGTCATGGGCAAAGTGCAGGATATTAAAAAGAGCAGCCTGACGTTTGCGCCGGAAGCGGGCTCCCAGAGACTCCGGGACGTGATTAACAAAGGCCTTACGGAAGAGGTGATTTTAAACGGAGCAAGGGAGGCGTTTCAGGGAGGATGGAACCGGGTAAAGTTGTATTTTATGCTGGGGCAGCCGACGGAAACAGAGGAGGATATCGAGGCCATCGCTGTGCTGTCGGACAAGATTGCCAGGGAATATTATAAGCTTCCGAAGGATCAGCGGAACGGGAAGGTGCAGATTGTGTCCAGCACTTCCTTTTTTGTACCGAAGCCGTTTACGCCGTTCCAGTGGGTGCGGATGTGCACGGGAGAGGAATTTTTGGAAAAACAGCGGTTTTTAAGCGGGAAATTGAAGGAACAGCTCAATAGAAAAAGTATTCAGTATAACTGGCATGAGGCGGAGCTTACCATGCTGGAGGGCGTGTTTGCGCGCGGGGACAGGCAGCTTGGCGCAGCGCTTCTTTCCGCCTATCAGAAGGGCTGCATGTTCGATTCCTGGTCGGAATATTTCCACTATGACCGCTGGCTGGAAGCCTTTGAGGAAAACGGCATCGATCCGATGTTTTATACGGCGCGGGAACGGACAAAGGAAGAACTGCTCCCGTGGGATTTTATTGATGCCGGAGTGACAAAGGCATTTTTATGGAAAGAATATGAACGGGCGCTTGCCGGGCAGGTGACGCCGAACTGTAAAGTGCAGTGCAGTGGCTGCGGCGCAGGAGTGTATCAGGCGGAAATCTGTGTGCAGAAAGGCAGGGCATAGGATAGATTATGAAATTACGGATCAAATTCAGTAAGACAGGAACGATGAAATTTATCAGCCATCTGGATTTAATGCGCTATGTCCAGAAGGCGCTCAGGCGCGCGGAAATCCCGGTGGCATATTCCCAGGGGTTCAGCCCGCACCAGCTTCTGTCGTTTGCCGCCCCTCTGGGGCTTGGCGATACCAGCGAAGGGGATTACCTGGATCTTACGGTGCATTCTATGGGAGAGCCGGAAGAATTTCTGGAGAAAATTAACCGGGAAATGAATGAGGAAATCCGCCTGCTGTCGGTCAGCGTCCAGGAGGACAAAACAAAGCCTTCTATGGCGCTTGTCGCGGCTGCCGATTACTGCGTTAATCTCCGGGAAGGACATGGGATTGCCATAGAAAGCTTTCCGGAATTTATGGGGCAGAAGGAAATCGTTGTCAGAAAGAAGTCCAAAAGGACAGAGCAGGAGGTCGATATCCGCCCGATGATCTATTCCTGGGGAATGGATGCAGACGGCTTCCGCAGGCAGCAGGAAGAGGCAGAGGAGCCTCTCTGCCCGGTGCAGAAAGTGTATGAGGAAGGGCTTACTCCGATCTGTTATCTGAGGCTTTCCTGCGGGAGCAGCAGTAACGTAAAGCCGGATCTGGTTATGGAGGCTTTTTGTAAATGGCTGGGAACAGAGTATGAGCCGCTTGCCTTCCAGATCCACCGGCTGGAGACATATGCGGATCTCTCCGGCGGGGAAGGGAAAAAGAAGTTTGTGCCATTAAAGGATCAGTGCGTACCATGAGAAAGTATATTCTGGTTAGAAAGCAGGGCTGTATCCTGTCCGCTTATTTTGAGGAAGACAGGGTAAAACAGATCGATATCGAGCCGTTTGGGGAAAAGAGGGCTGCTTTGGTTGGGGATGTGTTTGTCGGGAAGATTAGAGATCTTGTCCCGGGAATCCAGGCGGCGTTTGTGGAAATTGCAGACGGCGAAATTTGTTACCTCCCTTTAGAGAAATGCAGGCAGCCTGTTTTTTTAAATCCGAAAAAAGACGAAATTCCCCGTCAGGGGGATGAGCTTGTAGTCCAGGTTTCCAAAGAAGCGGTGAAAACAAAGCCTGCCGATGTAACGGCAAATATCGAAATTGCCGGGAGATATGCCGTACTGACGCATGGAAAGACGATGATCGGCATTTCCGGCAAAATTAAGGAAGAGGCAGAGAGAAAGCGGCTGCAGGAGCTGTTAAAGCCTTACCGGAATCCGGAATACGGGTTTATCCTGCGCACAAATGCGAAGACAGCCTCCGACGAAGAAATTTTAGCGGAAATTGGCAGCCTTGTGGAAAGATATGTAAAAATTCGGAAAAAGGCGGAATATGCGTCCTGTTTTTCCTGCCTTTCCCATAATGAAGAATATTTTCTGGCTGAGATTCGGGATAAGAGCGCCGGGGACGGCATGGAAGTCATTACGGATGACCGGGAAATTTATCAGACGGTGGAAACATATTTACAGAATTCCCCTTCCCTTCCCGGCGTCAGCCTGCGTTTTTATGAAGATCCGATGATTTCCCTCTGGAATTTATATGGCATGGAAGCAAAATTGGAGCACGCCCTGAGAAAAAAAGTATGGCTTCCCTGCGGGGGCTTCCTGGTGATAGAGCCGACGGAGGCGCTTACGGTCATTGATGTGAACAGCGGGAAAGCGGTGAAACAGAAGAAAAAAGAGGCGGCTTATTTTAAAGTCAATCAAGAGGCGGCAAAGGAAATCGCGGCGCAGATCCGTCTTAGGAACCTGTCCGGCATTCTTGTCGTGGATTTTATTGATATGGAGAAAAAGGAAAATACAAAGGAATTAATCCGTATTTTTACGGAAGAGCTGAAAAAAGATCCCATCAAGACGGATTTTATTGATATGACGGCGCTTCATCTGGCGGAGATTACCAGAAAAAAGGTCAGGAAGCCGCTGCATGAGCAGATACGGGCTTTTCGGGAGGAGAAAGAGGGAACATTATGGTGAAAACAAATGCAATGCGCCTGTTGGAGCAGGCGGGAATTGCTTTTTCGGTCAGGGAATACCCTGTGGACGAGGAGCATTTGGACGGCATGAGCGTGGCGGAAATGACGGGGCTTTCCCCGGACCAGGTCTTTAAGACACTGACGGCAAGAGGAGAGAAACAGGGAATTTTAGTTTTCTGCATTCCGGTGAATGAGGAGCTGGATTTAAAAAAAGCGGCGAAGGCAGCAGGGGATAAACGGGTGGAAATGCTTCCGTTAAAGGAGCTTCTTCCCGTGACCGGCTATATCCGCGGCGGCTGTTCGCCGATTGGGATGAAGAAAAAGTACAGGACGTTCCTGAATGAAACCGCCATATTGTTTGATGAAATTGCAGTCAGCGGCGGGCAGAGAGGAACGCAGATTGTCATTGCGCCGGATGATCTGCTCTCCTTTACAGAGGCGGAATATGCGGATTTGACGTAAATATGTCAGTCTGATGTTACGAATGGGATAGGATGAATGTTGCCATATAGCGATGGGACAGGGAGGATCATATTGGAAAACGAGGAATTCATTCAGGAAAAACAGGCGTTTCCGTGGCAGATTCTGCCGGGAAGCGCATTAAAATGGATAGCGTTAATTACGATGGTTGTGGACCATACGGCGATGGCGCTGATAAACAGCGTGCAGTATCCGCAGGCGTATATCCTGATGCGCTCGATTGGAAGGCTGGCGTTCCCAATCTATTGTTTCCTTTTGGTGGAAGGCTTTTACCATACCCATAGTTTTTTTCAGTATGCGCTTTCCATGTTTATCTTTGCGGTCTTGTCGGAAATCCCCTATAACCTGGCAAGGGGAAACCTTGTTTTTTACCCGCAGAAGCAGAATGTGTTCTTTACCCTGTTTCTGGGACTTTTGATGATGCGGCTGATTGAAGTAAAACGGGAGGATGCCGCGTGGCGCCTGATATTTTTAATGGCATTCTGCGGCATTGCGCAGCTTGTCCGCTGCGACTATGGGATGTACGGGATTATGCAGGTTGCGGTCATTTATTTCTGCCGCAATGTCCGCGTCGTGGGGGATATATTGGTTGCTTTACTGAATTTTTTTCAGGGCGGGCTGCAATGCTATGGCGCGCTTGCAATTATCCCTATGGAATGTTATAATGGAAAACGGGGCAGGCAGTTAAAATATTTCTTTTACGCTGTCTATCCGCTGCATCTGCTTCTGCTGTATTTTATAAGAAGCCTGCAGTAACCATGAAAATACACGGAGACTTAAGCGGGTCTTAAACGAAAGGAGAAGGTATGAAAAAGAGGTTTTTGGGGTGTTTCCTGGCAGTGGCGCTTGCTGTTACCGGCTGTTCTTCCGGAACAGGAAACGGAGACGGTAAAGAAGAGCAGGCATCACAAACGCAGGAACAAAAAGGAGAGGACGGACAGACAGAGAAGGAAGAAGGGGAAGAGCAGGAACAAGAGGCAAAGGGAGCTCTCGGAGCCAAAGACAGGGAAGAAAGTCAGGAGGCGGTAGAGGTGACGGGAACGCCAAAGCGCGTGTCAGTGCATGACCCATCAGTAGCGGTTGGGAAGGACGGTACTTATTATGTTTTTGGAAGCCATATTGCGGCTGCCAAATCAACGGATTTGGTGGAGTGGACTTCATTTGCCAATGGCTATACCACAAAGGACAATACCTTATATGGCAATCTTTCCAAGAATCTGGATGAATCCTTCCAGTGGGCAGGGCGCAATGACAGCGACTGCTTGAATACTTATGCCGTATGGGCGCCGTTTGTGTTCTGGAACGATCAGTATGTGAATAAGGACGGAAGTACAGGCGCGTATATGATCTATTATTGTACGAGCTCTACCTATATCCGTTCGTGTATCGGTTATGCCGTATCGCAGGAAATCGAAGGGCCGTATGAATATGTGGACACGATTATTTATTCCGGCTTTACCAAAGAAAAAGCCTACGATCAGAACAGCAAGGTCAATAAGTGCTATAAAAATACCAATATTCCGGAGCTGATTAAGGAAGGAAAGCTGGACGGCATTAATGAAGAGTGGTTTACCGGAACGCAGGGATTTAACAATTCCTATGCCCCGAATGCCATCGACCCGGCGCTCTTTTTTGACACAGAAGGGAAGCTCTGGATGACCTATGGCTCCTGGTCGGGCGGTATTTTCCTGCTGGAGATCGATCCGAAAACGGGCGAGGCAATTTATCCGGGCAAGAGTGAGAAAACAGAGGACTACCGCATTATCGACAGCTATTTCGGCACACGGATTGCGGGCGGTTATACGGTATCCGGCGAAGGCCCGTTTATTATTTATGATGAAGAAACACAGTATTATTACTTATATGTGACGTATGAATATCTGGATGCGGTCAGCGGTTATAATATGCGTCTGTTCCGTTCCAAAACGCCGGAAGGCCCTTATGAGGACAGCAAAGGCAACAATGCCGCGCTTCCGGGGAAAATCGGGCATAATGATTACGGCATTAAAGTCATGGGCAATTACACGATGGCGGCACAGGAATGGAAGGCGTTCGGCGGATACCGTTCCTGCGGCCATAATTCCGCATTGATTGACGAGGATGGTTCCCGGTATTTATTTTACCATACCCGTTTCCAGTTCAATCCGGGACCGCATGAGGTTCGTGTCCACCAGCAGTTTATGAACAGCCAGGGCTGGCCTGTGACTGCAGTCTTTGAGAACAGAGGGGACAAGATTTCCGAAACAGGATATAAGTCAGAGTCTATTGTGGGCGATTATGAGTTTATCAACCACGGCATCCAATGTGACAAGGAAAATATGCTGGAAGTCCAGAACATTACGTTAAATGAGGACGGTACAATTTCCGGGGATATCGAAGGAACCTGGTCCGAAGCAGACGACAGTTATCTGGCAGAATTTGTCATTGACGACGTTACATACAGCGGTGTGTTCTTCCGCCAGCATGACGAGGATCAGGAGCCGAAAGAGGTTATGACCTTTACTGCTATTGGGAATGATAATAAAACCATCTGGGGGATTCGGAAGTAGGGTTTATACAAACGTAAAATTTAAAATATACAATTAAAAAGGGCTGTCGCAATAAGAACTGAACATACAAGATACTATGTTCCTTAATGCGGCAGCCCTCTTGACGCAATGAAATATCTGTGCTATCATGAATTTACCTCAAAGGTAAATTCAGAAAAGAGGCGATGGTTTGGACATTACCTTCAAGAACAAAAAAATCCAAAAGATTTGTACGGATGCTAAAATTGCAGAAAGAACCTATGGCAGGGAAATGGCCGATAAGATACATCAGCGTATAGATGAAATTAATGCTGCCGATACGGTTGAAATGATGATACAGTTTCATTAAAGGAAAAGGAAGGAGGCAGCGCTATGGTAAGAAGCCGCAGTTACATTGCAACGCCGCCTGGGGCGACAATTAAGGAGCAGCTGTATGACAGAGGTATGAGCCAGAAGGAGTTTGCAGCCAGGATGGATATGTCGGAGAAGCATATCAGTAAGCTTATTCATGGCCATGTGCAGCTTACGCCTGAGACAGCAGTCAGATTGGAGATGGTTCTTGGCGTTCCGGCTAAGTTCTGGAATCAACTTGAGGCAATTTACAGAGAAAAGATTGTAAAGGCAGAGGCAGAAAATGCGATGGATGCTGATGCTGAAATAGCGAAGCAATTTCCTTACAGTGAAATGGCAAAATTTGGATGGGTTCCGGAAACCAGGGATATTAAGGAAAAGGTTGTTTATTTGAGAAAATATTTTGAAGTGGTTGAACTTTCGCTGCTGGAAAATGAACAGATTACAAGGATTGCCTGCAGGAGGCTGGCAATTACAAAGAAAGGTGATCTGGCTTTGATGGCATGGGCTCAGGAAGCAAAAATCAAGGCACGGAATATCCAGGCAGCGCCAATAAATATCAAAGGTTTGCTCGCTGTTATGCCCGAAATACGAAAGATGACGGTTCTTAAGCCAAAAGAATTTTGTCCGCAGATAAAAAAATATCTTGCGGATTGTGGGATAGCAATGGTATTTTTACCTCATCTGACAGGTTCATTTTTGCAGGGAGCTTCGTTTATGGACGGGAATAAGATCGTTGTGGGGCTTACTGCCAGAGGAAAGGATGCAGATAAGTTTTGGTTTAGTTTGTTCCATGAGCTTGCTCATGTGGTTCTTGGCCATGCAGGACAGTCAAATGGGATATCTGATGCTGATGAGAAAGCTGCGGATCAATGGTCGGGAGATATGCTTATTACATCGGATGATTTTGAAAATTTTAAAAAAAATGGGGATTATTCAGAAAAAAGCGTGCTCCAATTTGCAAAGGATCAGGGAATTGCTCCTGGAATCGTAGTTGGAAGGATGCAGTTAGAGGGAATGATAAAGTATAGTATGCTGAATAATCTGAAAGAAAAGTATGAGATAGCAGTATGACTTAGTGCAGGGATTCGGGATGGAAATTGCCTGCTGATGCCGATCCGAATCCCATGCCAAAATTCGCTTGTAAATCTTTCGTAATTATGATGGATAAGTAAGCCTGCTGTCGTCGATTTGGTTCAGCACTTCATCTAAAAATTTTCCGGCAAGGTATTTTGCCATTGGCAGGTTCATATCCAGGTAATTGCCGCATTCTATGGCGGAGGCTCCCGGCACGTCCCCTTCAAAATCACGGATGAAGGTAAACATCTCGGTCATGACGGGAAGGATGTCGCGGGAGGAGAGATCCCCGGTGAAAATTACGTAAAACCCGGTACGGCAGCCCATAGGACCGAAGTAGACGGTTTTTTCAGCGTAATCTTTGTGGTTCCGTAAAAAAGTGGCGGCAAGATGTTCTATGGTATGCACCTCCGCCGTATTCATAACCGGCTCATAATTCGGCCGTGTCATGCGGATATCGAAGGTCGTAATCGTTTCCGCTCCTGCCTTGTCTTTTCGGGAAACGTAAATGCCCGGAAGCAGTTTTAAATGGTTGATGGTAAAGCTTGCAATTTGTTCCATGTCCTGTATTCCTTTCTGAAAGATAATATTATGGTATCTGTTACAGATTATAAAGCGGTTTTGCCGGATGCGCAAGTAAAAAAAGCGTAACCGTTCAGCCATCAGCTCGATTTGGCTGCTCCGCAGCCTGTTTCGCCGCTAAAGCGGCTAAAATCTCGCTTTTATGGCTGCGCCATATGTCAAAAATAGGAAAATTGTCCCTTACGAGTAAACTCGAAGGTTCCATTTTCCTATTTTTGCCGCATGGCTGAACTGTTACAAAAAAGCAGTTGTTTTTACTTGACTTCCTGGAAAAAAGTGCTATGATATATATGATGGTTTTCAATTTTAAACAGGATGAAGGCCATTGTGCAGCAAAAAACAGAAGTGGATGAATAAGTAATGGAGGTTAGGTTATGAAAGAGTATGTAAAACCAGAGGTTAAG
Organism: uncultured Lachnospiraceae bacterium; assembly: GCA_947629585.1. Classification (GTDB taxonomy): domain Bacteria; phylum Bacillota; class Clostridia; order Lachnospirales; family Lachnospiraceae; genus MGBC100174. Next base: position 23,369 of record CANREH010000051.1, read on the forward strand.
ACCAATGAAGCAGCAAATGAAGGTGTTTATGCAGCCAGCGGAGAGGCAGCAGTCTGTCGTTTTGGGCGTACAACGGCAGATAAAGGTGTAGATGTGTGCCAGAGCTGTTCCGCAACCGGAGGTACCAACGGCACAGGGAAAGGCAATCCGGAAAATGATGGGAAGCAGTATTATAAAGAGGATTATGTAGGATGCCCGGACAATATGCCGGAAGTATAATTTTTTACATATCGCTGGAAAACAGGGCGGTCAGCCCCTCTGACATAAGAAAACAGGCAAATCGAAAAAGGGATGTTCCGGACGGCAGCTACGCATAAAACAGTATCAACCTGCAAACTGAAATAGGGTAGCTGCCGTACAGGGTGCAGAGAAAGGCGAGTGGAAAGTAATTGCTTTTTACCCGTCTTTTTCTTGGGCGCGTGAAAACATTAACTATTCATATTTTTTCAAAATTGTTTTCGCTTCGTCAGCGGTCATAGTTCCTTTTCCGTATCATAGGTGCCGATAAATTCATATCCATTTTCGGTACAAATCACTGTCTGAAATCCCTCTGTATGAGCAGCATTGGGGTAACTTACGAAATACTGGTCGTCAGT
>CANREH010000052.1 GCA_947629585.1 uncultured Lachnospiraceae bacterium
TCTGCCCTCCGGTTTCTTCCTTGTAAATGCAGGCATAGCCAAACACTTTGTAAAAGTCATCAATGCCAAGTTCATCTCCCGGAGATTTAGTATAAATCATTCTTGAAAAAATTTCAATAAGAAAATCATGATCCTTGTGTTCCAATGTAACAGCTATTAGTTTAGTCATAACTAATTTTAACGGAATTTGGTTGACTTTTAGAGTTATATACACTAAAATAGAAAAAGGGGAAAATGTTTATTTTATTTTTTAGAATGGAGGTATCAAAGATGAGCTGGTTAAAGAGAGTTGTGCAGTGTGTCATTTTATCGGTTTTGCTGATAATGGCAGGGCATACGGCGGATGCGGCAGGAACGTCATCTTCTATTTTTCAAAGTAACACGGCGGGAAGTTACGGATATCGTCATAATCTTTATGCCGTATATCCGGAGGTCGCTTACCTGCAGAAAACGAAGCAGGGATATGAGCGTGTGGAAGTGAAGGAAACACAGGAAAAAAATGATCTTTATACAATCAAAGGTTCTCTTGTCATTGAGGAGTATGATGAAAATTATACGTTTTTATCTGCGAAAGAGCTGTCCTTAGAGCTGCCGAGGTTTGGAGGATGTTATCTGGGAGAAAATTATAATTTTGTTATTTGCGGACAGAGTAATACACGGGAAGATGATGAAAAAGAAGTTATTCGCGTGGTTAAATATTCTAAGGAATGGGAACGGCTTGGCTCTGCACCTGTATATGGGGCCAATACAACGGTTCCGTTTAGTGGCGGGAAGGTAAGCTGTGCCGAAAAAGAGGGAATGCTTTATGTTTGGACGTGTCATGAGATGTATACATCATCAGACGGCTTGCGTCATCAGTCGAATATGTCATTGATTCTTGATATAGAGACAATGAAACTTTGCGACGCGGATTATGAAGTAAGTGTTGAGCATGGAGGATATGTGTCCCATTCCTTTAATCAGTTTATTCTTGCAGATGGAGAGGATATCATTACCCTTGATCATGGGGATGCTTATCCAAGAGCGGCTGTATTGTGTAAATTTCCAGGCATCCAGTCTTCGTTTACAGGAGGAATCCAGACGGAATTGTTAACGTTTCGGGGAGAGACAGGAAATAATTATACAGGGGCGGAATTAGGAGGGCTGGCGGCGTCGGATTCTTCTTACCTTGCTGTGGGAAATTACCTGAGAGAAGGGGAGGAAAACCGCAGTATTTTTTTAAGTGTTGTGCCAAAAAATCAGATGGAAAATCATCAGTTAAGTTATCTGACGGAAGGGAAAGAAGCGGTCAGTACGCCAAAGCTTGTGAAAATCGATGGCAATCGGTTTCTGATTCTCTGGAATATTAAAAACAAAAATACGCAGATACTGTCCTATATTATGGTGGACGGGCAGGGAAAGAAATTGACGGAGATTATCAATTCTGAGGAAAATGTGGATTTAAGCGACTGTCAGCCGATAGTATCGGGAAATAAAGTGATATGGTACAGCACAAGAAACAGCGTTCCGCATTTTTATGAAATTGATATCAATACAAAAACGCTTTCCAAAATTCAAAAAAAGTTATCGGTAAAAGGCGTTTTGAAAGCGGAAGGAACGTATGGCGATGCGTTAGGGGATATTACGATTCAGGGAAATATGGTTTGTGGTAATGTTACAGTGAAGGGAAGTTTTTCATGGACAGCAGAAAATCCGAAAGAGGTATATCCGGCGACGGGGAAAATGGTTTATAAAGCCAGATTTCTTCCGGCGGATCTTATTCACTATGAAAAAGCAGAAAATTTGGATGTTACAGTTGCCATTGCTGAAAGAACAGATCCGGTCCCTATTAGCCTGAAAGCAAAATCGGTGAAATCCGGGGATAAAGTAACCGTGAAGGTTTTCGTAGGGGAATCGGGCGGAATCTATGCTATGGATCTGTCCGTGGCTTATCCTGCCGAAAAGCTTAGCTATTTATTCTGCCAAGGAAAAAATTTAGGTAAAGCATCTTCGACGTCAACCAAAACCGTTCAAAGCATGAATTGGGGTTCATGGGTTTCTTTTTCCTATGAGGACTTTGGAAATGGTATCAGAAAAAAACAGGCAGTTATGGAAATCACATTTCAGGTAAAGGAAAATGCAAAAGGAAAGGCAAAATTAAAGCTTTCTGTCGGGAATTTTGCAGACAGCAGGGGAAATCAACTGAATTACAGGGTGAAAAACAAAGTGATAAAGATAAAAAATAAGTGAAGCTGCACCGTATTGATATGGCAGGAAGGAGGAGATGAAAAATTGGACGGATAAAATAAACAAAGTTTTTTAAAAAGATGTATTGCAGGCTTTTAACAGACACGAACATAGAAAGGCAGGGACGATATGAAAAAAAGATTATTGGCAATTCTTTTATCTGTAAGCATGGCAGCGGCTAATATGCTGGATTTTGCGGTAACGCAGGCAGAAGAAACAACCGTCATGGAAAGACAGGAAAAAGAAATCAGCGAACCGGAAAAACAGGAAGAAGAAATCAGCGAACCGGAAAAACAGGAAGAAGAAATCAACAAACCGGAAAAACAGGAAAATACTGAGGAAAAAACAGGAGAAGAACAGGGTGTTGAGGTTAAGGAAGAAACAGAAGAAAAACAGAAAATTATGACGGTAGCCGCCAATGAGACATATGGGGATTTTACATATTCTGTTTCGGGAAAAGAAGCTACGATTACCAAATATACAGGTAACAGCACATCGGTGGCAATACCGGAAAAGATAGGGGAATATACCGTAACAGGGATAGGAAGTTCAGCCTTTTCCGGTTGTGAGACGCTAAAGGAGGTAGTGCTGACAGAAAATGTAAAAACGATAAGCGATTATGCTTTCCGGGACTGCAGCGCATTGGGGAGGCTGGTCCTTCCGGAGAGTGTGGAAAGTCTTGGGTACCAGATGATAGTGGGGACAGAGATAAGCAGTATTAAGGTGCCGAAGAGTGTAAAGAGCTGTGGGCATATTTACGGTTATGGAGGGCCATTTGCAGGGGCGGAAGAATTGACAGAAGTCACGATAGAGGAAGGGATGGAGAAGATCCCGGACTATCTGCTGTACAGAGCAGGCAGTGTGGAGACTGTGTCGATCCCGGACAGTGTGGAGAGCATAGGAAATTATGCTTTTGAAGACTGCACCGGGCTGAAAAGTATTTCCCTGCCGGGGAAGCTGTCAACGATAGGGTACTATGCGTTTTCCGGCTGCACGGCTCTGGGGGATGTGGAATTTCCGGCAGGGGTTTCCAGTGTAGGCTCCAGAGCATTTTCCGGCTGTACATCAATAGGAAAGGTAATGTTTACAGAAAATGAAAAGAAGAGCTTTAAAGTAGAAATAGGAAATTCAGCCTTTTCCGGCTGTGAGACACTGAACGAAGTAGTGCTGACGAAGAATATAGAAACGATAGAAGGATATGCCTTTAAGGGCTGCAGTGCATTGGGGAGGCTGGTTCTTCCGGAGAATGTGGAAAATCTTGGGTACCGGATCATAGAAGGGACAGAGATAAGCAGTATTAAGGTGCCGAAGAGCGTAAAGAAATGTGAACCTTATGATGCTGGCATTCTTTATGGAGGGCCATTTGCAGGGGCGGAAGAATTGACGGAAGTCACAATAGAGGAAGAGATGGAGAAGATCCCGGACTATCTGCTGTGCAGGGCAGGCAGTGTGGAGACTGTGTCGATCCCGGACAGTGTGGAGAGTATAGGAAATTATGCTTTTGAGGACTGCACCGGGCTGAAAAGTATTTCCCTGCCGGGGAAGCTGTCAACGATAGGGTACTATGCGTTTTCCGGCTGCACGGCTCTGGGGGATGTGGAATTTCCGGCAGGGGTTTCCAGTGTAGGCTCCAGAGCATTTTCCGGCTGTACATCAATAGGAAAGGTAATGTTTACAGAAAATGAAAAGAAGAGCTTTAAAGTAGAAATAGGAAATTCAGCCTTTTCCGGCTGTGAGACACTGAACGAAGTAGTGCTGACGAAGAATATAGAAACGATAGAAGGATATGCCTTTAAGGGCTGCAGTGCATTGGGGAGGCTGGTTCTTCCGGAGAATGTGGAAAATCTTGGGTACCGGATCATAGAAGGGACAGAGATAAGCAGTATTAAGGTGCCGAAGAGCGTAAAGAAATGTGAACCTTATGATGCTGGCATTCTTTATGGAGGGCCATTTGCAGGGGCGGAAGAATTGACGGAAGTCATAATAGAGGAAGGAATGGAGAAGATCCCGGACTATCTGCTGTACAGGGCGTCCAGTGTGAAAAAAGTAGTCATCCCATCCAGCGTAGTTTCTGTTGGTAACTATGCCTTTGACGGTTGTACTGGTTTCACCATTTATGGTTATAAAAATTCCTATGCGGAAACCTATGCGGATGAGAACGACATTCCATTTTACAGCGTCGCTATCAGTAAATCCGCAACCCCGGAAGAGATTTTGAAGATTGCCAATGTGGGCAATCTTTTGGGAAATATTTCTCTTGGAAACGGACAAATTATAGGACCGACGATTACGATTGCTGATAAAGATTATACCTTATTTACCTTAGATACAAATGTGTCGCTGAAATTGTCGGATAAAGTGCAGGCAAAGGTTGATCCTGTCAATAAGACTGTCCAGATTCTGATTGGGTTTAAAAATTTTGAAGGGAGCGCATCCATTGGAGGGGAAGGAAATAAGACCACCTATTGGAGCGAGTCTTATCAGCAGGTAAAATCTCTGTATACCGGCATGACGGGGAAAGAAGTAGACACAGCACAGTTGTGGAATAGGTTCAGCCATCTCCGCGGGAGGCTGAAAAGCTTTGAAAAGGAAAATGACTGTAACCTGATGATGAAAGTAAACGGAAAAAAATATTTTGCGGGATATATAGAATTAAGCTACGCTTCCGGGGAACTGGTATTGTCGGAAGGCGGATTAGTAGCAGAGGTTTCTATGGGAACTTCTTTCGATTATACGATTCCGGCATTTCCGGCAGCTTACCTTACCTTTGGAATAGAAGGCGATGTTAATGGAAAATTGCAATTTGTACGGCAGGAGCAGCGGTATCTGCCGCAGGGGTCACTGGGAGCAAACTTAGCGGCCAATATTGGTGTTGGACTTGGAGAGAAAAAAATAGGAACTTATGTAGAAGGCGGCTTAAAAGGCTGGCTGGATATCGGGTTAAAATTTCCGGAAGAAAGTATGTGGAAAGCGCTGTCCGTAATCTTAGGAGGCGAAGTTTATTTTGACAGCAAGATTATTGGATTTTCAGGTCCAAGCTATCATCATGAATTTGGCGAAGGCCTGCAGTTGTACCCGACGACAAGAGCTTCCTCGTTATCGTTAAGCGAACTTACGGTAGATACGGATACTGCGGAACCGATAGGGCGTTCCTATCTTCTGGATAAGAAACCGCAGTGGCGCACCCTTGCTCTGCAGACGGAATTTAAAAAGGAAGGACTGTACCCGTATAACCAGCCGCAGCTTCGGGAACTGAGCGGCGGGAAGAAGATCCTGATCTGGATTGACGATAACCCGGGCAAGTCGGACATTAACCGCACTTCTTTGATGTATTCGGTTTATGACGGGAAGTCATGGAGTGCAGAGAAGATGATTGCGGAAACAGGGAGCTTGAATGATTACCCGTTTGTTTACCAGGAATCTGACAAAATCTTTGTTTTATGGCAGAAAGCATCCAGGGCTTTTGGAAAAGAAGAAACCCTGACTAACGTGCTGAAAAACATGGATCTGTATCTTGCCGTTTATGAGAACGGGGCATTTTCCGAGGCGGAGAAAGTCACAGGGGATAACCAGATTTATGAAATGCTGCAGTCTATGGCTGTCAGCGGGGATAAAAAAGCAGCGGCATGGGTGGAAAACTCAGAGAATGACGTATTTATGTCGGAGGGGACAACCTCCATTAAATTAAAGAAATACGAAAACGGCGCATGGAAGGAAGAAACTGTTCTTTCCGGAAAACAGAGTGTCTATAATCTCTGCCTGGATTACATTCAGGGGAAACCCGTGTTAGCTTATGAAGTGGAATCCGGGGAAGGAACAGCCGTATATCTTTATCAGGACGGGAATACAAAAGAGCTTTCTTCTGCTAAAGAAATGGGAAATATCCAGATATTGGACGGCAGTCTGTATTATTTATCTTCCGGCAGTCTGTGTGTATATGATTTGGCCAAAGGCACGGACACGGATCTGGGACTGTCCGGGCTGGGGGATTATACCGTAGAGAAGGAAGGGGAAAACCTTGCCGTACTGACGACGGAATATACCGGATTTACCAGCGAGCTGGCAGCATACCTGTACAATGGGAAAGCTTCTGCATGGAGTGAGGAAATTGTATTGACTCAGGAAGAAAGGTACATCAGGAATTATTCCGCTGCCTTTGGAGAAGACGGGCATTTATATGCAGCCCTTAATACGGCAGAAGTCTATGAAAAATTAACGGACGGAAGCATGTACGGAACAGCAGAATTATCCGTCAGGGATTTAAGCGCGCAGACCGATCTTGCTGTGGGAACAGCGCTTTCTTATGACGACCGTGCGGTAAAGCCAGGAGAGGAGCTTTCCCTGGCTTATACAGTAAAAAATCAGGGGCTTGAGGAAATTTCTTCCTTTGATGTCGCATTGTATGACAGTAAAAATATGGTTTTAAAAACGGAAACTGTGAACTGCAGATTAGAACCGGGAGAAACCAAAGAAGTTACGTATTCTTACAAGCTGCCGAACCCGCTCCTTTATCATGAGGTTCGTCTGGAGGTAAAAGGAAAAGGGGAAATCAATGTAAAAGATAACAGCGTCAGTACAGGAATTGGGTATGCGGATATCGCAGTTGATACCCTGTCTCTGGAAGGAAGCGGCACAACGGCAAAGGTAAAAGCGATTGTTGCCAATGTGGGCTATGACAGTGCAGAAGAAGTAAATTTAAACCTGTATATGCAAAAAGAAGAAAAAGAACTGCTGCAGACAATTAATATCGGTACTGTAAAAAGAGGAGAGACAAAGGAATTGGAGCTGGAGCTTCCAGAAACATGTTTTAATGTCGAGCTGTTAGCGCTTGGAAATGAGATTTTTGCGGAGGCGGAGTGTTCTTCCACGGAAAACCGCTGGGATAATAACAGCAGAAAGCTTTTCATTTCCTCTGTGGCGGAGGGCACAATCCAGTTAAACGCTTTGGAGATGGAACTGTCTAAGGGCGAGCAGAAGGAGTTATATGTATCGTATGCAACGGAAAGCACCTTAAAGGACAGCCCTGTTACATGGACAAGCAGCGACAGTAACCTTGTTTCCGTAGACAGCAAGGGAAAGGTGACGGCGGTTGCAGAAGGAACCGCTACGGTTACCGCAGCGGTAAATGGAAAGGAAGCTTCCTGCCGGGTTACGGTTATTTCAGTAGATAATAGTGATCATGATAATGAGGAAGAAATCCCTCTGGGCGATCTGGATCAGAATGGTTCCATTAATGCGGCGGATGCCCTTGCGGTGCTGAAGATTGCAGCGAAGCTGAAAGAGCCGACCAGTGCTGAGGAAACGGCAGCGGATGTAAATAAGGATGGAAGAGTCAATGCGGCAGATGCGCTGTCAATACTGAAATATGCGGCTGGACTGAATACGGAGTTTGTATAGAAAACATCATCTGTGAAGAAAATCAGATGGATTTTATTGACTTTTAGAGTTTATAACTCTATAATATTACTGTACTATTAACAAAGCACAAGAAAGGTGATGGAATTATGGTAAATCGTAAATTAAAATGCGGCATGGCATTAATGCTGTCAATCGCAATGGCGGTATCGGCAGTACAGCCTGCCGCAAGGATAGGGAGCGTATCGGCTGCTGTTGTGACAGCAAAAGATGAGGTGGTTCTTGCATTAACTACGCAGTCTGTAAAATATAATGGCAAGGATTTGGTGAAAGCTACGGTAACATTAGTTACGGCAGATTCAGGAATACAGGCCTATGGAGTTTTTTTGAATTATGATAAAAATAAATTGGCTCCAGTGGTGATTTTAAATGAAGATGAAGAATTAGATGAAAAATATTATAATTATAGTATAAAAAGCGGTTCTTTGAGAAATATGCCGGGACCGTATAATTATGATGAAAAAGATAAAAAAGGAATCGTTAATACCCAGTATACGGATATTGTAAACATGAAGCCTATTACAGAAGGAAATACTGTTTTATTCATTGCATATTTTGAAGTAGTTTCGAGTGCATATGGAAAAGCGGAAATTTCTGTGAATAAGGAAGAAACGAATTTCTCTGGTACAGGAGTAACAGAGGCGGAACAAAAGACAGTAAATATATCTGCGGATTCAGGGACACTTTCTGTTAACTATGACACTGGCATTGCCTCAGCTAAGGTTACTTTTGATGCCAATGGCGGCACTTTTGGAGGTAATAGTAAAACTTTGACATCAGACGAAGTAAAAGCGGGAACGGAGATCAATATTCCAACAGAAGTGCCAACCAATGGAAAAGCGGTGTTCCTCGGCTGGAGTACGGATAAAGATGCGGCAGAGGCGGAAATTGGAAAAGATGTAAAATCCGTAAAGGCGGATAAGAACGTTACTTATTATGCGGTCTGGGGAAAACCGGCTTTGGAAAATGTGACGGTATCTGTTTCGGGAACGCCTGTTTTTGGGGAAACACTGACAGCTTCCGCAGCGGGCGCGCAGGAGGATGCAGGGACGGTATCCTACCAATGGTATCGAGGCAAAAATGAAAACGGCTCTGACAAAACGGCGATTGCAGGGGCGGCAGCACAGACTTATCAGGCAGCGGCGGAAGATGTCGGAAACTACTTGTTTGCAGAAGTAAGCTATGCGGCTTATTCCGGCAGCGCCGTGGGAGAAACAGAAACTGCCGTAGCAAAGGCAGCGGCAGTTAAAAAGCCGACGGAAGCAGAAATTAAATGGGAGTGTACTGATACTACAATTACGGTAACTCCAATCGAAGGGGCGGAATATTCCTTAGACGGCAAGAACTATCAGAAAGAAAATGTATTTACCGAATTAACACCGAAAACGGATTATACGGTATATGTGCGCTATGCGGCAACGGCTACTAATCTGGCATCCGAGGCGGTCAGTGCAGCGGCAAGAACTGCTAACCCGGCTCCTGTGGTTCAAGGAACATTAACAGCGGAGGGTGTTTATGGCACGACCCTGGGAAGCCTTGAAATCAAAGGAACTATGGTTTATGACGGAGAAGTGGTAGACGGAAGCTTTTCCTGGGCGGAAGAAAAGCCGGAAGAGATCTATCCGGAGGCAGGAGAGACGATCTATAAAGCAAAATTCTCTCCGGCAGATACGGAAAATTACAGCGCGGCGGTCGATTTGGAGGTGAAGGTGGCATTTGCCCGGAAGCCGATTACGGTAACGGCAAGTTCTATTGAGGCTGAGTATGGAACGGAGCTGAAAGATACGGATTTTACTTTTGAAGTTGATGAAGCGGATTTGGTTGGCGATGATACCAAAGAAGATCTTGGGCTTGTCCTGACAGCAAATACGACAAAGACATCCCCTGCAGGCAGTTATGAAATTGTAAGGACAAACGTGGAAAATGGTGTTCAGGGAAATTATGACATTACTGTAATAGCGGGGATATTGACAATCAAAAAAGCAGATCCTTCTATTGCACTTGAAAATATGGAAGAAACCATAGGCAGTGCAAAGGGCGTGAAAGCGGTCCTTACTCCGGAGACGGATGATGCGCAGGCAGTTGTAGAGTATAATATCGGAACAGCCAAAGATGAGAAATGGACATCGGAAATTCCTACTAAAGAGGGAGTTTATCCGGTCAGGGCTTACCTTCCGGAAGAAAAAGCGGGGAAAAACTTAAATCCGGTTACGGTTGAGAATGCTAAAACAGGTACTTACACATTAAAGGCAGCGTCCGGTGGAAGCGGTTCTGGAGGAAGCGGCGGAGGTGCCGGAAGCACAGGAGGAATCAGTGGAGGTACTGGAAGTACAGGAGAAATCGGTGGAAGTACTGGAAATACCGGGAGTACGGGAGAAATCGGTGGAAGTACTGGAAATACCGGGAGTACGGGAGAAATCGGTGGAAGTACTGGAAATACCGGAAATGCAGGAGACAGCGGGAACAGCTCCGGCGGTTCGGAAAGCAATGGAAATAGTGGAAACACAGGAAATTCTGTCAATACAGACAGCAGTATGAATCAGCCAGATTCCGGAACAGCGTCTTCGGGTGATACAGGTAAGGAAGATCCTGGAAAGAAAAAGAAGACTGTAAAATTAAACAAAAAGAAAGCGACAATCAGGGTAGGGAAATCCGTAAAACTGAAGGTAAAGAATACAACAAAGAAAATCGTATGGTCGTCCAATCACCCGAAGATTGCCAAAGTGAATAAAAACGGGAAAGTAACCGGGCTGAAAGCAGGAAAGGCGACTATTAAAGCAAAGGTTAAAGGTGCAAAGGGAAAGAAATTAACGTGCAAAATTACCGTAAAGAAAGCCAAGAGCAAGAAAAAGAATAAGAAATAAGGGAATTTCTCTTTCAAAAGGGGAGTGTCAGAATAATTACAGGAAAATTCTGATACTCTCTTTTTCCTGTCCTTGCATTAAAATAGGATATTTGATAGAATATGATACCAGGGTAAGAAAGCGCAAAGGAAGGATAGAAAGAAAGGATGGACAGAATGAAAAGAAAAAAACTGTTGGCATTATTTTTTATGCTGTGTTTTCTTCTGCATGTGACGGCATGTACCGTTTCTTTTGTTGGGGAGGAAGATAACGGAAAGGAAGCGCAGGGATCGTTAGAGGATATCCCGGAGTTTTCGGGCGAGCCTTATGTTGTCATTCATGGAAATGAGCCGGAATTTCCCGAAAAAGATAAAAAGAAGGATTCCTTTGAGACTTACGGGGAATTGGATTCCCTCGGGAGATGCACGCAGGCGTATGCCAATATCGGCGTGGATCTGATGCCGAAAGGGGATCGGGGCAGTATTAACGGGGTCAAGCCGACCGGATGGAGCAGCGTGAAATATAAGATTGTGGAGGGAAGGTATCTGTATAACCGCTGCCATCTGATTGGCTATCAGCTGACCGGGGAAAATGCCAACCGGGAAAATCTGATTACGGGAACGAGATACTTAAATATAGAAGGAATGCTGCCGTTTGAGAATATGGTAGCGGAGTACATAGAGGAGACTGAAAACCATGTTTTATACAGGGTAACGCCTGTTTTTGAGGGGGATGAGCTTGTCGCGCGCGGCGTCCAGATGGAGGCGCTGTCTGTGGAGGACGACGGGGAAGGCGTCTGTTTTAATATTTATGCTTATAACTGCCAGCCGGGGATTGCCATTGACTATGAAACAGGGGACAGTGAGCTTTCCGGGGAAACTGCGGAAACGGGCGGCGGGAAAACGGAGGAAAAGCCGCAGGAATATATTCTGAATACCTCCACGAAAAAATTCCATCTGCCGTCCTGCCAGAGCGGTATAGACACGAAAGAAGAGAATAAACAGACAGTGAAGGAAACACGATCAAAGCTGTTGGAGGACGGCTATGAGCCGTGCGGGAGATGTAAGCCGTAACAGTATTTGACAAACCCGGGAAAAAACGCTATAATTAGGAAAACTTATGGAATAAGAGAGCCAATGATACATAGGAATGGGGATGGCCATGGCGAAAAAAAGAAAAATTGTTTCTATCCGCAAGCGTCCTATGGCGCATTTCGATGTTGGAAATTTTATATTTCTTATAATAGTTCTCATTTTGGCAGTTCAGTTCGTTATTTTCCTTTCCAGAGAGCATATTTCCTTTTATGAGGTTACGGAAAAATCCATTGCTGATGATAACGTCTGCCAGGGGATTATCCTGCGGGATGAAACGGTAGTTTATACAGAGAAGAGCGGTTATATCAGCTACTATATCGGCGACGGGGAGCGTATCGGGAAGAATGCGGCGGTATATTCCCTGGATGAAAACGGGGATATTTTTGAGCTTCTGACTTCGGAGGAGACGGACAATTCCCTGAGCAGGAAGGACTGGTATGAGGTAAGAAGCGATATTTCCCAGTTCCGCAATGACTATACGGACAGCAATTACAGCACGGTAACGGATTTTAAATATGATATTGAAAATACGATGCTGGAATTAAAAAATGTGAACAAGCTGAAAAATATCCGTTCTATTTTGAAAGAAACCGGGAAATCCGAAGGCTTCCAGGTCGTAAAGTCGCAGGAAAGCGGCATTATTTCTTACTGCTTTGACGGGATGGAAGGGCTTACGGCGGAGGATATTATGTCGAAAAGTTTTCCCAGGAAGGATTATGCGAGGACCCAGCTTCGGAGCAGCCAGCAGATAGCAAGCGGGGCTGCCGTCTATAAAATTATACCGGACGAAAAATGGCAGATTATTGTGGAGCTGACGCAGGCCCAGTATGAAAAGACATTGGACAAGGAACGGCTTAACATCACGTTTATTAAGGACAATTTAAAAACGACCGCGGGGATTGCTTCCGTGGAAAAAGAAGGGCGTTATTTTGCTATTCTTACGCTGGACAGGTATATGATCCAGTATTTGAATGACCGTTATATCGAGGTGGAGCTGTCCATGAATTCGGCGGAGGGGCTGAAAATTCCCAATTCTTCCATTGTGACCCGTACTTTTTACCGGATTCCTGCCGCTTATTACCGGGAAAATGAAAATGGGGAGCAGGGCGTTTACCGGGAAGAATATCAGGAAAACGGGGATATGGATACGGTGTTTACAAAGACGGAGAAGTTTTATGATGATGGGAAATATGTTTATATTGATGTGGAATCTGTCCCTTCCGGCTCTGTCCTGCACCGGGAGCAGGATGACAAGACCTTTGTAGTGGCAAAGACCGTGGATGTGGAAGGGGTTTATAACGCCAATAACGGATATTGTATTTTCAAGCGGATCGTGAAAATGTATGAAAATGCGGATTATACGATTGTGGAAAAAGAGACATCGGACGGGATTTCCGCTTATGATCATATTGTTCTGGACGCGGAGCTGGTTCAGGACGGGGATATTATTTATTAACGAGGTGTTATCATGGTAACGGAAAATTTAAAAGAGGTGGAAGCAAGGATCTGTGCTGCCTGTGAACGGGCAGGAAGGGATCGGAGCGAGGTAACTTTGATTGCGGTCAGCAAGACAAAGCCGGTGGAAATGATCCGGGAAGCTATGGAAGCCGGGATCTGCGAGTTTGGCGAGAATAAGGTGCAGGAAATGACGGAAAAGTGGGAAATCATCAAAGAACCGCTGCACTGGCATTTGATTGGGCATCTCCAGAGGAATAAGGTAAAGTATATTGTGGACCGGGTGCATTTGATTCATTCGGTCGATTCCGTAAGGCTTGCAGAGCAGATTAACCTGGAGGCAGGGAAAAAATCAAAGGTTTGCGATATTTTGCTGGAAGTGAATATTGCAGGGGAGGATTCCAAGTTCGGGCTGCGGCCGGAAGAGGTAATGGAAACGGTGCAAACGATTGCGCCGATGCCTCATGTGCGGGTACGCGGGCTGATGACCGTTGCGCCGTTTGTCGAAAATGCGGAGGAAAATAGGAAACATTTTCGGAATATGAAAAAATTAATGGTTGACATTACCGGAAAAAACATTGATAATGTCTCTATGGATATCCTGTCAATGGGGATGACAGGGGATTATGAAGTAGCGATTGAAGAAGGAGCTACAATGGTGCGGGTGGGAACCGGTATTTTTGGCGAGAGGGTCTATAATTATAGTTAGGAGATTTATTATGGCTGATTTTTTAAAGGGATTTATGAATTTTTTTAAGTTTTCGGATGACGACGATTACGAGGATGACGATTATGACGAGGCAGAGGAGGAGACAGCAGCGGCTGTCCGTGAGAAGGAGGTCCGACAGGAACGGATTTCGGAGCGGAAGGTAGAGAAGAGTTCTTCTGGAAAGCAGCAGGGGAACAGCTATACAGAAGTGCCTACCAGAAGAGGCCGCCAGAGCGGGGAAACGATTTCCAATGTTGTGCCGATACATAAAACGCCAAGCGGTCTGGAAGTCTGCATTATGAAGCCTCATTCCTTCAGCGATTCCGATAAGATCTGCGAGGCTCTTCTTTCCGGACATGCTGTCGTGATCAATTTAGAAGGATTCGATACCGAGCCTGCCCAGAGAATCATCGATTTTGTTTCCGGAGCGGTATTTGCGATCGAAGGAAAGTTTTACCGGATTTCGCGTTATATTTTTATCTGTTCTCCGGGAAGCGTTGATATTTCTCAGGATGTAGAAGATATTTCTAAAAATGTCAGCAGCATTGGCGCGACGATTGACAAGGAATTTTAATGAGATAAAGAGTGGCAGCAATGGAAAAAGAAGAACATTTTTTTATGAAGAGGATGGAGGAGCTGGCGGCAGCGGCGGATCGTCAGTACCGTCCGGTGTATAGCGGCTTTTTAACGTTATCTGAGAGCAGTATGCTTCTGTCTTCTCCTGCGGATAAGCTTGCGCCTGTTTCTATTCAACTGTGGGGTGGTTATGAAGAAGCAGAACGCAGGCTTCTTTGCTTTTCTCCATTGGATTTTCCTGCTGCGAAGGAAGATTTTCCGATTGCCTGTCTTTCGATCTGTCCAAAAAATAAAAAATTCAGCGATCCTTTAAGCCACAGGGATTTCCTCGGGGCAGTTTTAAATTTGGGCATTGACAGGAGCAGGACAGGGGATATTTTAATCAGGGAAAATTGTGCATGGCTGTTTTGCGAAGAGGAAATTGCGGGATTTATTGAGGAAAATTTAAAAAAAATAAAGCATACGATGGTTTTCTGCGAGCGTATTTCATGGAAAGATCTTCCTCCGGAAGCAGTGGAGCCCCATTTACAGGAGGTGAGGGGCTTTGTTAAGGCATTGCGGCTGGATGCTGTGGCTGCAGTTGCTTTTCATGTTTCCCGCAGCAGCATGGCGTCCTGCATTCAATCCGAAAAGGTCTTTGTCAATGGGAGGATGGTAAAGGAAAACAGCTATCAAATCAAGGAAAATGATGTGATTTCTGTCCGAGGGATGGGAAAATTCCGCTATCAGGGGATGGAAGGAGAATCGAAAAAAGGGCGGCTTGCCGTCAAAATAGAGAGATACCGATAAGACAGCTTAAGAAAAAAGAAAGGAACGTGGCTTATGAAACCAGAACAATTAAGAGAACGCATGGAATTATTTGGCTTTGGGAAAGGCAAAAAAGAAAGTGATCTGTTTCTGCGGGATGTCTGCGATGAATATGAGAACCTTTATTACAGCCTTGTAGAAAAGGAAGACAAGGTAAATGCACTGAATGATGCAGTGAAGTATTATAAAAATATGGAAGACAATATCAAGCAAATGTTGTCTACCATTTCCCAGATTTCCAATAAGATGGAGATTGCGGCGGCAAAGTCGTCAGAGCTTGCCATGAAAGAGGCGGAAAGCAAGGCGAATACCATTCTTGCGGACGCTTCTGCGGAAGCGGGGCGGATTTTGGAGGAAGCAAAGCAGGAAGCGAAGAAAATCGTTGATCAGGCTGAACTTGAGGTAAAGGAGACGAGGGAGGAATCGGCGCAGCTAAAGAAAAAGACGGAGGCATATACCAGCCGTTTTTATGAGTTTTTGGAAGCGCAGAAGGCTTTTTTTGAGGAGAACCTGCCGGATCCCGATCCGCTTCCGGTAATTCAGCCGGTACAGCTCCAGGATATTCCGCTTCCGGTGATGCCGGAGGAAATGCCTGCGATAACAATAGAGCCGGAGAGGGAACCGGAAGAAACCGATACGGAAGAAAAAGGACAGACGCTGGAAACGGCTCAGGAGGTCCACAGAAGGAGAAGAACGGACGACATCACGGTAAATCAGATCCGGAAGATCCCGAATCTTTCCGCACCGGCTCCGTCCATAGAGGAGATTCAGGCAAAGATTCCGGAGCATGTCCGCAAAATCCCGATTTCGGATCATACGGAAACCTTAGATGAAATTATCCAGTCGATTAAGAAAAGCTATGAAGAAGTAGAAAACAGAGAATAAAGAGGAGGAAACGTATGGGAAGGATCACTACCGTACATGATAACAAAACGCCACTATATGATATCAGATTGGAAAATGGTTTTGAAAATTTAGCGAAGGTATGCGGACTTTTAGGGACGGAGAAGAGGCGGGTCTGTATTGTCTCTGATTCCAATGTCAGCAGGTTCCATATGGAGGCACTGGCGGAATTTTTGAAGGATTACTGCAAAGTGCTGGAGACGTTTACGTTTCCTGCCGGAGAAGAAAACAAACAGCTCAGCAATATCATGAAGCTGTATAAATACCTGATTGAATCCAAATTTGATCGGGGCGATTTCTTATTTGCGCTGGGAGGCGGCGTGGTCGGGGACATGGCCGGGTTTGCTGCCGCAACTTTCCTGCGGGGGATTTCTTTTGTGCAGGTTCCGACTTCCCTCCTTGCTATGGTGGACAGCAGTATTGGCGGCAAGACAGGCGTAGATTTTGATTCTTATAAAAATATGGTAGGCGCGTTCCATCAGCCGAGCGCGGTTTATATGAATCTGAAAACGCTGGATACGCTGCCGGAACGGGAATTTTATTCCGGCTTTGGGGAAATTATCAAGCACGGCCTGATTAAAGACCGCCCTTATTATGAATGGCTGAAAGCGAATCGGGATGCCATCCTTTCTAAAGAACCGGAAATTTTAGAAGAAATGATTTTCCGCAGCAATGAAGTGAAACGGCATGTAGTGGAACAGGACCCAAAGGAAAAAGGAGAGCGGGCGCTCCTTAATTTTGGGCATACCTTGGGGCATTCGATTGAAAAGTATCTGGATTTTAAGCTGCTTCATGGGGAATGTATCGCGCTTGGGATTGCTGCCGCTTCGTATCTTTCCATGAAACGCGGCATGATTTCCAAAGAGGATTTGGAAGATATTGAAAATACCTTAAAGAGTTATCATCTCCCGGTTTCTTATCAGGGGCTTGATAAGGGAAAGGTCCTTGACTATGTTAAAAATGATAAGAAAATGACAGAGGGGAAAATCAAATTTATTCTGCTTGACGGGATTGGAAATGCCGTCATTGATAAATCGGTGACTGATTTTGAAATGCAGGAGGCGTTGGAATATATATCCCCCGTCTAAAAAAGGAGAATGGAATGAAACGATGGCTGGCAGTACCGCTGTTTTTAATCTTTATTTTTGCCGATCAGGTTACAAAATACCTGGCGCAGCAGTATTTAAAGGGAAAAGAGGCCTTTCCCCTGATCAAAGGGGTGTTTGAGCTGCACTATCTTGAAAACAGGGGGGCGGCGTTTGGAATCCTGCAGAATAAAGGAATCTTATTTATTATCATTTCCCTTGTTTTTTTGGCAATCATTTCGGTATTTTATGTACGCCTGCCGAAAGAAAAAAAGTTTGACAGCATGAGGCTTTTGATGCTGTTAATCGCTGCCGGGGCTGCCGGAAATATGATTGACCGTATTTTCCGGGGATATGTGGTTGATTTTCTTTATTTTTCCCTGATTAATTTTCCGATTTTTAATATTGCAGATTGTTATGTAACGGTGTCGGTATTTGTCTTTGTACTGCTGATCCTGTTTGGTTTCAGGGAAGAAGAGCTGGAGGGGTTATCATTATGGAAGAAAGAACCATAAGGACTTTTCCGGTGCAGCAGGGGCAGGGCGGAATACGGATTGACAAATATTTGGGTCTGTGCCAGGAAGAGTTTTCCCGATCGTATCTTCAAAAGCTGATAGCGGACAACGCGGTCAGGATGGACGGGAAAGTAGTGGCGGCAAAGGAAAAGACAAAGGAAGGCGCTGTCATTACGGTGGAAGTGCCAAAGCCGGAGCCTTTGGAAGTGCTGCCGGAAAATATCCCGCTGGATATTTTATATGAAGATTCGGATATTATCGTGGTGAATAAAGGGAAAAATATGGTGGTGCATCCTGCCGCGGGGCATGAGGGAGGAACGATGGTCAATGCCCTGTTGTACCACTGCAGGGAGCTGTCCGGCATTAACGGCGTCCTGCGCCCGGGGATTGTCCATCGGATTGACAGGAACACGACCGGGGTGTTAGTCGCCTGTAAAAATGACAGGGCGCACCATATCCTGGCGGAGCAGTTAAAGGTCCATTCCATTACAAGGAAATATGAGGCCATTGTGCATGGAAACCTGAAGGAAGAAGAGGGTACTGTAAATGCGCCGATTGGACGCCATCCCGTGGACCGAAAAAAAATGGCAGTCAATAATAAGAACGGGAAAGAGGCTGTCACCCACTACCGCCTCCTTAAGAACCTGTCGCACGGGCTTGCGCATATCGAATGCAGGCTGGAAACAGGGAGAACCCATCAGATCCGCGTCCATATGGCATCCATCCACCACCCACTGCTGGGGGATGATGTCTATGGGATGGCTTCGGATGCAAAATATCATCTGGAGGGGCAGGTACTGCATGCCAGGGTGCTGGGGTTCCTTCATCCGGCGACGGGAGAGTATATGGAATTTTCCGCTCCCCTGCCGGAATATTTTAAAGAGCTGCTGGAAAAATATAGGTAATTATGCCCTGTTAACCTTCCCGCAGCTTTACGGCATGGGCGGCGCGGCGCTTCCGGTATTCATCGGTCCCGGCATAGTGCTTTTTGGTAGTATTGATATCGTTATGCCCCAGAACCTCGGCAACCAGATAGATATCATCCGTTTCCCGGTAAAGGTTCGTGCCGAAGGTGCTTCTCAGCTTGTGGGGAGTGATGTGCTTAAAGGTGGTAATCTGGGAAGCGTAGTCTTTTACCAGGTCTTCAATGCCCTGTACGGTGATCCTGCGTCTGCGGATGGATAAAAACAGGGCGTTTTCATGGCCTTCCAGCGTGGTAATTTTCTTTCTTTCTATAAGGTAGTCTTCGAGCGCCTTGCTGACCTCTTCGCCGAAATAGACGAAATCCTCCTTGCCGCCTTTGCGGATAATGCGGATTCTGCCATTTCTGAAATCAACGTCGGTCAGATCCAGCCCGACACATTCGGAGACGCGGATGCCGGTGCCGAGCATCAGGGTAAAGATGGCGAGATTGCGGAGCTTGTTCTTTTCGTAGTAGACCTTTTTCATTCCGGTAAGCCCTTCCCCGCCATGTTCTACCAGATCAAGCAGCTCGGCGACTTCGTCCGGGTCGAGGCGGATGATTTCCCTGTGGCGGAGCTTGGGAAGATCCACCAAAACCGTAGGATCTGTCTTAATCATCTGATGCTTATAGTAATAATGGTAGAAGCTCTTTAACGAAGCAAGCTTGCGCCGTAACCCCTGTTCAGTATTGACTTTCAGGGAATCGTCGTCTCCATAGATCTTTAAATATTCAATATATTCCTCTAAATCCAGGCTGGTAATCTTATCCAGATCTTCCACATCAATAGAAAGGATATCTTCCTTTCCGCATTTATGGTATTCTGTCAGGAAGCGGAAAAAGACGCGGAGATCATAGCTGTAAGAAATCCTGGTCCTTGCCGTGGTATGCGGCTCAATGGCGCGGAAAAAAAAGCTTACAAAAGGAGGGAGCGTAGCAAGCACCTGCCGCAGGCGTTCCGTGTTTTCTATATAGATTTGCTTGTCATAAGATAAGGGCTTCTTTTTACTTTCCATAGAGATACCATGCTGTAACCTGACCTGCAGCGTTTCCTTTCTTTAACGTTTTTACCCTTGATTCCTGCGGGAAATCTGAGTTTCCATATCAAAAACAGAACAAATGTTTGTGTTTATTATACTACATGGGAGAAGAATTGTCCAGAGAAAAATTTTTTAATATGGCTGAAATTTCTTGCAATTTAGCTAAAAATAAGTATAATGGTATTAGCTAATATTGAAGAGAGGTGTTTATATGGTTGGTGCTACTGCTACTGCTACCGAAATGCAGAACAATTTCGGTAGGTATCTCACGCTTGTCGCTGACGGCAAAGAAGTCATTGTAACGAAGAATGGGAAAGAGGTGGCCAGGCTCATTCCGAGGAATGCGGCGGTCTCTTATCTGACGGACTCCCTGGCCGGTATTCTGAAAAGGGACGTTGATCTGAAGCAGGCAAAGGAAGAAAGGCTGAAAGAAAAATATGAGACTTTTGATTGATGGGAATGTCATCCTGGACGTTCTGCAAAAGCGGGAGCCGTATTTTGAAGACTCGGCGAAGATATGGAAACTCTGTGAAACGGAGCAGGCTCAGGGTTATGTTTCCACATTGACTTTTGCAAATCTTGTGTATGTCATGCGTAAGGAACTTGACCCGGAGCAGATAGAGGATGTTCTGAAAAGACTTGCACTCATTTTTCGGTTTACGGAATTGACTGTATCGGATATGACGAATGCGGCGGGAATGAAATGGGATGATTTTGAGGATGCCCTGCAGGCTGTTACGGCAGAGCGGGTGCATGCGGATTATCTCATTACCAGGAACATCAGAGACTTCAAAAAGAGTAAGGTTACAGTTTTTTCACCGACAGAGTTTTTGTCACGGGGCCTGTCGTGAGGTGCAATCAGCTCGATTTGGCTGCTTTGCAGCCTGTTTCGCCGCTAAAGCGGCTAAAATCTCGCTTTTATGGCTGAACTGTTATAAAAAAATCTTGTTATCCTATTGACATTATAGGAATATAGTGGTATAGTAACGTCAACGGAATCAAATTCCTATTTTTATGATAGAAATTATATAATATAATTTAGTTTTAGGAGGACAGAAATATGGGTAAAAAAGTGGAAAGAAAAGACAGAAAGTTTAAATTTGAGACATTGCAGCTTCATGTAGGACAGGAAAATCCAGATCCGGTAACGGATGCGAGGGCGGTTCCTATTTATCAGACCAGTTCTTATGTATTCCGCAACTGCGATCATGCAGAAGCAAGGTTCGGGCTTGCCGATGCGGGGAACATTTACGGGCGTTTAACGAATCCGACCGAGGATGTGTTCGAGCAAAGAATTGCCGCTTTGGAAGGCGGCGTGGCAGCGCTTGCCGTAGCGTCCGGGGCAGCGGCGATTACTTATACGATTGAGAATCTTGCACAGGCAGGGGATCATATCGTGGCGGCAAAAAATATTTATGGCGGTACTTATAACCT
This sequence comes from uncultured Lachnospiraceae bacterium, assembly GCA_947629585.1. GTDB lineage: Bacteria > Bacillota > Clostridia > Lachnospirales > Lachnospiraceae > MGBC100174. The sequence goes on from CANREH010000052.1 coordinate 21,064, forward strand.
TTTTGAACATACGCTGCCTTCTTACGGAATTACAACAACGTTTTTCGATCCGGCGGATTTGGACGAACTGGAAAAGGCAATACAGGAGAATACGAAGGCTGTTTTCATTGAAACGCTGGGAAATCCTAATTCCGATGTTGTGGACATTGAGAAAATTGCGGAAATTGCCCATGCCCATAAGATTCCTCTGGTGATTGACAATACGTTTGCTACACCGTACCTGGTACGCCCGATAGAATATGGCGCGGATATTGTGGTTCATTCTGCTACCAAATTTATCGGCGGACATGGAACGACGATTGGCGGCGTGATTGTAGACAGCGGCAAGTTTGACTGGGAGGCTTCCGGAAAATTCCCGTCTTTGGTTGACCCGAATCCAAGTTATCATGGAATAAGCTTTACCAAAGCAGTTGGAGCGGCGGCATTTGTTACCAAGATCCGTGCGATCCTTCTCCGTGACACGGGTGCGACCCTTTCCCCGTTCCACGCATTCTTTTTCCTGCAGGGGCTGGAAACTCTGTCACTCAGGGTAGAGCGCCACGTATCCAATGCGCTGAAGGTGGTAGAATATTTACATAACCATCCATTGGTGGAAAAAGTAAACCATCCTGCCGTTACAGAGGATGCTGTTCAGAAGGAGCTGTATCAGAAATATTTCCCGAACGGCGGAGGTTCTATTTTTACTTTTGAAATCAAGGGAGATGCAAAAAAAGCGCGGGATTTTATTGACAACTTAGAGCTATTCTCCCTGCTTGCCAATGTTGCGGATGTGAAATCTTTAGTTATCCATCCTGCTTCCACAACGCATTCCCAGATGAGCGGGGAAGAGCTGGCAAAGAGCGGCATTAAGCCAAATACCATTCGTTTATCGATCGGTACGGAAAATATTGACGATATTATCCAGGATTTGGACGAGGCTTTTCACGCTGTTGAGGGGTGAAATGTTACCAATTTTTAAAAAACATCTGAAAATGTAGTTGACAACAACATGGCAAGCCGTTATAATAGTACGAGTGTGGCTGAGAGACAAAGGAGGCATTGCTGTGTTGATTCAGTTAGAAGATGCGCTGTCGGGAACGGGCACAGTCCATAAAGAGGTATCGCTGGAGAGTGATCATTTCCGTATGGCGGATGGGATTAGTTATGCCTTTCGTATCATGAAGCCGATGGATTTCATCATTATTTATCAGGGAGATCAGAAGGTAACGGTGAAAACCGAGGCGGATGTGATAGGTACAGCTCCATGCAGCCGCTGCTTAAAAGAGGTTGAATTTCCGCTTTCCTTTTCCATAGAGCGTGAGATTGATTTCAAGGAGACAGAGCAGCAGCGCAGGGAAGAGCTCAATGAGATGAGTTTTCTCCATGAGTTTGTTCTGGATACGGAGGAGCTGTTCCATGAAGAACTCATGCTTCATTTTCCGGCGCAGGTTTTGTGTAAGGAAGATTGCAGAGGGTTATGTCCTCAGTGCGGAATTGATCTTAATGAGGGATCGTGCCAGTGCGGTGATGCCCCGAAAGATCCCCGCATGGCAGCCATTCAGGAGCTTTTTAAACAAAGTATTCTCGAAAATTCAAAATAAATGGGGAAGCCCCCGCAGATGGAATTTGGGAATGTTCAAAAGTTAAAGGAGGTGTAACCATGTCAATCTGTCCAAAGAATAAACACTCTAAGGCTAGACGTGATAAGCACAGAGCACACTGGAAAATGACAGTGCCGAATATGGTAAAATGCAGCAAGTGCGGCGCGCTGATGCTTTCTCACAGGGTTTGCAAGTCTTGTGGTTCTTATAACAAAAAAGAAGTGATTGCTCAGGACTAATACAAAAAAGGGTTTCGGAAATTCCGGGGCTCTTTTTTTTACGCGGGCAAAGCGTGTTTCCTCTCGTTTACACGGGCAATGAGTCAGGTCGGCAGGCCTGCCATTTTTTTCACATAAGCAAGCTTAATCCATCCCTTTTTTGTTTTTCCCCAGGTGCCGTTGTTATTTTCTTTCCGGATTGTAATGACAGCCCCTTTTTTGTAAACGCCGATTTTGGAGGAATTGACAGAGGCTTTTTTGCGGATTACCAGCCCGCTTTCCGCGGTAATTTTAGCTTTATAATTAGAAAAATTTTGGTCAGTCTGTTCCATTTCTGATGGTTCCGCTATTCTTTTTTTGAAATTTTCCCATTTTGACGAATCCTTTCCTGTCCATCCGCTCCAGCCCGGGCAATTTTTTTTACAGACATCATAGTGGCGGACAACGTGGCTTTCTGGAATATTATATGTTTTCATCAGTTTTTTCGTGAGTTTTACAGTATTTTCCAGAGTTTTTTTTGCAATTTTCCCATTGGTGGAGCACATTTCAATATTAATGGAATTTCTGTTGCTGCATTTTCCAAATAATTTCCCGCCGTAATCTTTTCCGACGGCCCAGGCAGTATCAGACAATCCGACGACTTCGTAAACGAAATTTTCATCGACAAATAAATGGGCGGATGCGCTGCGGTTGACGGAATGAAAATAAATGCTGTTATTTTTAGCGGTGTCCGTATGATTCCCTGTGTAGTGGAGGACGATATAGTCTCTGCCGTCGTTTCCTTTGGAGAAATTGACTAAAGTGTGGTTTTTGATATATTCATAAGCCATAGAAGCCACTTCCTTTCATAAACAGAGTATGAAAAAAATGAAAAATGTTGCAGGATTGGCGTCCGGGAGGCTGTAATTCCTAACTAAACTTCCATGCCGGGCATACCCGGCACTACCATGAATAAAAGCCCACCGGGGAGCTTCGTGCATTCGCACTCTCGCTCCCCTGCCCATATTCGCAAATCGTGCTGCTCTCATTCGTTCGCATCACTGTTTTGCTCATACG
>CANREH010000053.1 GCA_947629585.1 uncultured Lachnospiraceae bacterium
TTTATGGACGACTGGTGCTCGAACAGGATCATGAGCCTGTCTTTTGCCCGGAATGCCACATCATTGTAGACACCGTTGGAAAGGACATTCTTAATGGTAATCAGGGTTAAGTCTTCTTCCTTTATAAGGGAGTCTTCTGGATGCAGTGTCCGGTACAGGTCAAGCAGGTTTGCTCTGTTTTTAAACAGATCCTTGAATACGGAATCCTGGTACTTGCTGTTGATATATCTGCTCAATTCATGTGTCTGCCGGGAATCCCCGGAAATGGTTGTTTCTGCTGGGTTTTCTGTTTCTTTTGGATCAGCCAAGATTCTGCCCTCCGTTCTTTGTTTTCTGTAAAAATTCTTTTCTTTAATCAATAGTATAATACAATTAGCATATAAAGTCAATATAGAATTATTCCGTGAATCTTTTTCAAATAATATTTTATTCCCCATTTACCCACAGCCGTACCGCCTTTACCAAGCAATTTGTAATTTTCTTGTCTTTGTCCAATTTTCCCCAAAGGTATAAATACAGTTTGCTTAATAAACAGGAAATGATAAATACTACCATGACGAACGCTAAAATCCATACGGCCCCGTCTAATGTCATTAGAAATTCTGTTCCCTTTGTCAGCCGAAGCAATTTACCAATAAAATCCCATACGCCTGCATGGATAAGGTATATGTAAAAGGTTAAATCAGACAGCTTTGCAAAGTTTCTTTTTATATCCAATAAAGTAAACCCATAGAAAATCAGGATCGAAGCAGGGACAATCAGCGGGCAGTACGGACCTATGATTTCATATGGCAGTTCTGAAATTCCGGCCTTCATCTGCTGATATTCTAATCCTGATGCACATAATTCAATCAGGAATCCCAGGAATATCATGAGCAGAGCCTTTAAATTATTTTTATGTTTACCCATTTTGCGGATACTGTATCCGGCCATAAAATAACCTAAGTATTCAAAGGATTGTCCCATGTCCCAGTTTAATTTTCTTGTTCCCGTCCAATGGCTGATACATGCCCATATGCAGAAAATGAATGCTGTTTTATAAAAGCTTTTTTCTGAAACGCTGTTTTTAAAACGGAGCACGACAGGGGCCAGGACATACACTCCAATCAGCATATACAAATACCATAAATGGTACATCGGCGCGCCTTTTACAATGTTTTTTAACAATGTGCCAATGCCCCTGATTTCTCCAAAAAAACAGCCTGGAATAGAGTAGAAAACATACAGTATGCTGAAAATAATTGTGGGGATACCGATTTTTGCAAAGGATTTTGAGTAAAATTTTTTATATTCCATATTTTTATCATTGTCTAAAATAAATGCTCCTGACAGCATTACAAAGCATGGTACGGCAAATCGCGACAGTGAATTATACAGGCAAATCCAAAAGGGTGATTGAATATCTGCTATTAATAAACCACTTTCTGAAATAGACGTGATTGTGCCGTTAAACCACGATGCACTGACATGTATCATGATAACGGCAATGGCACTGATTATTCTAAGCAAATCATAATTTCCTTCTCTTTTCATACATAACCTCCTCGAATAAGTGTACTTTTTCGGAGGATTGAAAAAGAGTCAGTAAATATACATTTTTGCAGCATTTTTCTAAATTTTACTTGAAAAATCGTCATATTTTGGTAAAATATCTTATGTTTGACCGATAAATAGAAAATCCGAAAAAGTACACTATTCCGGATTTTACATATTCTGAAAATTAAGACTTTTCAAAGTTCTGCGCTTTATCAAAAAAGGTGCTTTCTGCAAGGTTGCATGCTTTTGCCGCCTGTTTCAGGGTTATTTTTTTATCTCTCCACAGTTTATGTACGCTGTAAAAGTTGTCTGGCAGCGGTATCGGCGGTCTGCCAAACTTTACTCCTCTCGCCTTTGCAGCGGCAATTCCCTCTGCCTGTCTTTGCCGGATGTTCATGCGTTCATTTTCCGCAGCGTAAGAGAGAAGCGCCAGTACGATGTCGCTGATGAGCGTTCCCAGCAGATTTTTTTCCCGTCTTGTGTCCAGGAGAGGCATATCAATTACGACGATATCCGCGCCTTTTTCTTTGGTAATCATGCGCCATTGTTCATTGAGTTCCGCATAATTTCGCCCCAGCCGGTCTATGGACTTTATGAACAGTACCGCGCCATTGTCCAGCTTTTTCAGCAATTTCTGATATTGCGGCCGGCTGAAGTCTTTGCCGGACTGCTTGTCCATATAGATATTTTTTTCTGGCACTCCCATCTCCAGCAGGGCTATCCTCTGCCTGTCCTCATTCTGTTCCTTCGTGGAGACCCGTATATATCCATAAACCTTTCCATGTTCCATACTTTGTACTATGCCAAAGGCATGATTTGACGGCAGATTATGCCGCAAAGAGTAAAAAACCTCTGGCTTCTCCTTTCTTTTAAAATTATTTTTCACTCGTTACCTCTATATCATAATCGCTGTCATGTCAGCAGCCGCATTATTTTCCTTTCTGATTATCATCCAGGATTGCGGGAGTACGAAGTATGGAGCAATCCATAACATCATATGATAAAGGGAAGGATTTTTGATGGGACGGAGGTGTTGCAATGGCAAAAAGTGTTCCTGTGAAGGTGAGGATAGCTTCCAATTCTGTCTCTGTTCAGGAATTAACCAAAGCTTTTCAAAAGCTACATATCGGGGTAATTTATGGAATTATACAAAACGGGCAGTATTCCTCTCAGCAGGCTGCGAAGCTTCGGGAGCATATGCAGTTTCTGCTGCAGGAAGAATCCGGGGTAACAATTCAGCCATGCGGCAAAACAGGCTGCAAAGCAGCCAAATCGAGCATATAGCATGTCTGAACTGTTACAATCCGGGATACAATCCGGGAAAAGGACGGAAAAAGAAAGGCGGTCTGTATGAGTATAAAAAAACAAGCGGCTGCGGTTTATGCCAGGAAGTCAAAGTTTACGGGAAGAGGGGAATCGATAGAAAATCAGATTGCAAAGTGCCGGGAATATCTTGAGTTTCATGAGAAGGCGGGGGAGGAAATGGAAATTTGGGAGTACCGGGATGAGGGCGTTTCCGGAAAAGACATGGAACGCCCTATGATGAAAAGGCTTCTGGAGGATATTGGGAAGGGGAGGCTTACGCTGCTTATCTGTTACCGTCTTGACAGGGTAAGCAGGAGCGTCAAAGATTTTTCTGATCTGATTGTCCGGCTTGCGGAATGCAGGGTAGAGTTTATCTCTGTCAGTGAATCGTTTGATACCCGCACTCCTATGGGCAGGGCTATGATGTACATATCCTCAGTGTTTGCGCAGCTGGAGAGGGAAACGATAGCGGAGCGCATTGCCGACAATATGACGGAGCTTGCGAAAGCGGGGCGCTGGCTGGGCGGCAGGACGCCTTTGGGCTATGTCAGTGAAAAACGGGAAGATATAGACGAAAACCAAAAGAAGAGAAGCCGTTACTGCCTGTCAGAAGTGCCGGAGGAAGCAGTTTTGGTGAAACTTCTGTTTGGAAAATATTTGGAGCTTGGTTCTTTAACAAAGCTGGAAACCTATCTTTTGAACCATGATGTGAAAAGCAGGACAGGGAATGCCTATGGAAGATATGTTTTAAGGGCGATTCTGACGAACCCCGTCTACTGTGTAGCGGACAGGGAAGCGTATGCTTATCTCAGGGAACATTCTTACGGGATTTATGCAGAGCCGGATTTCTTTGACGGGGAGCATGGGCTGATTGCCTATAATAAGAATAACTGCCGGGCAAAGGCGCAGAGGCTGAATGATGTTCAGGACTGGATTCTTTCCGTAGGGGAGCATAAAGGCATAATACCGTCAAGACAGTGGATTGCGGTGCAGGAGCGTATCCGTGAAAATGCGGCGCTGTCTTACCGCTATCCGAAGCGGATCAAAGCGCTTTTGTCAGGGATTCTTTTCTGCGGAAGCTGCGGATCTTTTATGCGGCCGAAAGGGGGAAGGAAGACGAAGGACGGGGAGGAGAGGTTTTATTATCAATGTGAATGCAAGGAAAGAAGCCGTGGAGAGCTATGCCGGATGCCGAACCTTCTTGGAAATGCCGTGGACAGCCAGGTGCTTGAACAGATCGTTTCCCTGAAGGAAAAGATAGTGCCGGAAACTTCCTATTTAAAAGAGGCATTGGAGCATATGGAACGGGAGGATGATCGGGAATCGGAAAGGTATCTGATAAAAAAGCAGATAAAGGAAAAGGAAAGGCAGCAGGAAGCATTGCTGGATGCTTTGGGAAGAAGCCGGAATGAGGCGGCAAGCAGCCTGATTTTAAAACGGCTGGAGGAAGTCGTTAAGCTGCGGGAAGAACTTAAGCGAAAGCTGGAAAGCGGGCAGGAAACCGAAGAGAGCGGAACTGCCCAGTTCCCTTACGAACTTTTGTCAGAGCAGATGCTTCATTTGGAGAAAGAGGCGTGGGAGCTGCTTCCGGTAAATTGTCAGAAGGATCTTTTAAAGGGCGTGGTGAAAAAAGTGGTATGGGACGGGGAATATGCGGCAATCCATTTATGGGCGGAAGATTCGCCGCCTTATGCAGCCAATATGGATGCAGCGCTAATGAACTGCTGATGGTGTTTCGTTCTGATAAAAAGCAGTCCAAAGATGTTTACCTGAATGAGCCGGTTGGCGCTGATAAAGAGGGAAATGAAATTACGCTTTTGGATGTACTGGAGGCGGAAAAGGAGGATATTGTAGAAAAGCTTACTTATCAGGAAAATGTAAAAAAGCTTTACCGGGGAATTCAAAATTTGCCGGAGCCGGAAAAAACGATTATCATTGTCCGTTATGGGCTGTTTGGACGCCGGCAGGAGACGCAGCGGGAAATTGCGGCAAAGCTGGGAATTTCCCGCAGTTATGTATCCAGGATTGAAAAACGTGCTGTAGAAAAGATTAAGGAAATGTTTTTAACAGAGAAGGGGTAGAGAACTTGATAACAGTTCAGCCAGCGCCGTTTTCTTTTTATTTCTGGCTGAACTGTTACAGGATTTGTGCAAAATGACGAAAGAAAATTTGCAGATCAGGATAGAAAAAGGAAAAAATACCGAAAAAGTTCACAAAAAAAAGAAAAATTGTTGCATTTTTTCTCAAAACGTGGTATTGTAAAAAGTGAAGAAAAGAAAGAAAAAATCCATGAAACGTGAATATCCAAGAAATGTGGATTCTTATAAGAAAAAGTTTCGGAAAAACGAAAGGAGGCGGCATGGTTGGAATTTACAATACAGGATTTTCCAGAAATGGAACGGTTTTTTCTGATAGAGTTAAGCTATTTGGATTTTCAGGATATGGATTTAGGCAATGTAAGTTTTGTAAAGCCGATTCCGCTTTCTGATATTATGGCTGTGCTTGATCAGGCAGACAGCTCTGCACGCTTTATGATACCGGAATATAGATCTTATCTGCAGAAAATGCTCCATCGTCTCCGGACAATATTCCATGCGAGCAAATACCTGCAAAAGATGAAGCTGGTGGGATATATTAATGATAACGGCAATGCTTACGGGACGACGAAAAATTTTTGGAAATCAGGGCTGGTTGCCCAGGCTTACAGTGATCACGACGGGAATGTGATTCTGACTTATCGGGGTACGGAAGCATCCTCTCTGACAGCGGCGGCGCATGACTGGGAAAGCAGGCTTTTTCCTTATCTGGGAATGGTATCGACACAGTTTAAGCGCGCCCATGCCTTTTTTAAGGAGATTGCCGCCAAAGTGAAGGGAAAACTGATTGTTGCAGGAGACGGGCTCGGTGGAAGCCTGGCATTATATACTTATATTCAGGAAAAGGAGACGATGCCGGATCTGACAGGACTTGCGATCAGCGGAAAAAAGGATGCCTTTTTGTGGCGGAGGCTGTCAGCGGAGAAATACCTTACAACAGGAGATTTTATTTTCCAGAGGCATGTCAGTAAAGGGATCAGGAAGGATATGGTGGATGAGATTTTCCACAACCTTGAGATGACACAGCAGGAGAAAAAACTTAGTTTTTTTAAAGGGTTTGAGGATTTTGTCCGTAAAAACAGGGCAGGAGGATATCAGAAAGTTTTGCCGGAACTGATGGAAAAACTGAAAGATTATACCCAGGCGGATGCCTTATGCCTGTGGTTCTGCCATGAAGATAATAATGGGAAGTATATTATTCCCTATACTGTCTGCGGGGATTTGATGCAGGGAATTAAGCATTTGAAGCTGCGTGAAGGTGAGACGGCGATCTGTACGGCTGCTTTTCTTGGAATTGGAAAGCTTTACACGAATTTACGGGAGATAGGCCTAGTGTCTTTTGGGCATCAGGAGAGTGAGAATGAAGCCATGATGTGTGTGCCGATCCTGTGCTCGGAAAAGCCGATAGGCGCAATCCAGTTGTCAAAGGCAGGCACGCAATGGCAGTTTCATGATGAGATGTATGAACAGGCAGCTGCTTTTGCAGAACGTCTGGGAGAATATCTGAATCCGTACAGACAGGAGATTTTTTATGACGACGATTACCTGATCCAGATTTATGACCGCACGATACAGAAGCCGGTGTTTTCTATGGCGGAATATGAAAACCGCACGATGGCGTTTTCCAGGCGGCGTGCCTGCGAAGGGATTGTGTCACGCCTCCAGGGAAAAAATCTTGCCTCCCATGAGGTGCTCCGGTATAAAGGAAACTATTATACGGGCAGGGATAAGAATTTCTCAAAGGATTTCGGCTTTTTGTTTGAAAAAGAATTTAAGCCGTCGGACAGGCTGAGTATAGTATTAAAGCCGTATTATAATCAGGAAAAGGTTTCCGAATGCCTGGAAGAACTGGAACAGACGCTTTCGTTCCGGAATTTTGAGGACAGGGCATTCGCAGATTTGACGATAAAAGAAAAACTGATTTTCCATACCGTGGCGTGCTTTGTAAAGCAGCCGGTATTTCTGGTGATTTATCCTTATCTGTATGCGATGGAAGAGAAGCTTAGGGAATGGGCAGATTCCATGTTGCTGCATCTTGCGGCAAGGATGAAGAAGACGGTATTAAAGCTTGTAATTGAAGAATAAAAAGTTTTCATAACTTATTAAAATAGTAACAGTTCAGCTATGCGGCAAAAATCAAGCTGGTGGCTGAGCTGTTATATTTTTTTTGTTTTTTTAAGGTTCGTTTAAGGTTTGCATGGTAAGGTAAAGAAGGAACAGGGAAAGAAAGGAGAGATACAGCGTGGGCGATCAGGTAGTTTTTAAGCGCAGTGAGATCAAATATTTAATTTCACAGGAACAGTATAAACATATCCGCAGGGAAATGGCGGAGCATATGAAAGGGGATGAGTTTGGCAGAAGCAATATCTGCAGCATTTATTTTGATACGCCGGATTATCTTCTGGCGCGCCGTTCCATAGAAAAGCCGGTTTACAAAGAGAAGCTTCGTCTGAGAAGCTATGGGACGGTTTTGCCGGAAAGCAAGGTTTTTGTGGAGATTAAAAAGAAATATGATTCTGTGGTATATAAACGCCGGATTTCTATGGAATATCAAGAAGCGGCAGATTATCTGTTACGGGGGGTGGAAGTAAAAGACAGTCAAATCAGCCATGAGATTGATTTTTTCCTTGCCAGGTACTCAAATCTCAGACCTTCGGTATTTTTATCCTATGAACGGGAAGCGTTTTATGCCGCCGATGATCATGAGTTCCGTATTACGTTTGATGAAAATATTTTATGGCGGGATTATGACATTTCTCTGGGAAAGGGTATTTACGGACAGCCTGTCCTGAAAAAGGATCAGATCCTGATGGAAATAAAGACAGGTTCTTCGATCCCTCTCTGGATGACAGAGATTTTAAGTAAATATCATATCTATAAAACATCGTTTTCCAAATACGGGAATGCTTACCGCAGGATTTGTGAAAGGGCGCGGCAGGATTGTCAGAATGCCGGGTAAAACAGACAAAATATAGTATTTATAAATAGATAGAAAGCAGAGGGTTTTTAACAATGGACGCAATATTTCGTGGACTTTTTGACAGCAGCATGACAAGCATTATTTCCGTTCCGGTATTTCTTGCCTGCATCGTGGTATCGCTTGCGATTGGCATTTTTCTGGCGCTTGTTTATACTTATAAGAGCCGTTACACAAAAAGCTTTGTGATTACGCTCGCCATGCTTCCGGCGGTTGTGTGTATTGTCATTATGATGGTAAATGGAAATGTAGGCGCAGGCGTCGCGGTCGCCGGGGCATTCAGCCTTGTCCGTTTCCGTTCCGTGCCGGGGTCGGCAAAGGAAATCGGGGCGATTTTCCTTGCCATGAGCGCGGGCCTGATTGCAGGGATGGGATATCTGGCATATGCGGCTTTATTTTCCGTCATCATGGGGCTTGTTACGATGTTTTACCATAAAATCGGCTTCGGGAGCCGTCATTCGGAAGACAGGGAGAAAACGCTCAGGATCACGATTCCGGAGGACTTGGATTATACGGGCATTTTTGATGATTTATTTGAAAAATATGCGGAAAGCGTTGAAGTGGTGTCTGTAAAGACGACCAATATGGGAAGCCTGTTTAAACTTACATATAATCTTACGTTAAAAGAAGCGGCGCAGGAAAAGGCTTTTATTGACGACCTTCGCTGCAGGAATGGGAATCTGGAAATCAGCATGTCAAGACAGGAGGTAAATATCAATGAGTTGTAGAGGAAAAAAGAGCATGGCGCTTGCCCTTGTGCTTATGATGGCTTTGGAGGGCTGTTCTTCCGGCACAGGAAGTCCGGTGGCAGATCAAACGGGGCAGGAAGTCTTAGAAAACAGCGGTGCAGAAAATAACGGTTCGGGCAATATTAATATCGCTTCTATCCGTGAGGAAGAGATGTTTTCTGACAGGGATAAAGAAATCGGGTATGACGACAGCAGAGCGATCCATATTGCCTTAAAGGATCAGCAGACGGAGAGTGATTCCAATCTGGTAGAGATAGAAGGGAATACGGTTACGATAAAGGAGGAAGGGACATATCTCCTGTCAGGAACGCTTTCCAATGGGCAGGTAGTAGTGGATGCGGAAAATACAGATAAAATCCAGTTAGTGTTAAAAGGGGTGAACATTAACTGCGATACCAGTGCGGCATTATACGTGAAGCAGGCGGACAAGGTATTTTTAACGCTTGACAGCGGTACAAAAAATTCGCTTTCTAATAAGGAAGATTTTGTGGCGGTTGATGACAATAACGTTGACGGCGTTATTTTTTCCAAAGATGATTTAACGGTAAACGGCGAAGGGACATTAACGATCCAGGCGGCTTACGGACATGGGATTGTATCGAAGGATGATTTGGTATTTACCGGGGGAAATTATCAGATTCAGGCGGCGAAGCAGGCGGTCAGCGGAAAAGAAAGCGTCAGGATTGCCAGCGGGACATTTCAGCTAAAGGCAGGCAAAGACGGAATCCATGCGGAGGATGATGAGGACGAAACCCTGGGATTTGTTTATATTGCCGGAGGCGACATCACGATTGAGGACAGCTATGAAGGAATAGAGGGAAGGAAAATTGACATTACCGGGGGAAATATTACACTAAAAGCCAGTGACGACGGATTCAATGCGGCAGGAGAAAACGACAGCAGCGGCATGATGAGAAATCCGATGGAGGCGGACGAGAACTGTTATATCCATATTTCCGGCGGCACCGTGAACATTGACGCAGAAGGGGACGGCATTGATTCCAATGGAAGCCTTCTGATATCCGGCGGCGAGATTTATGTCTCCGGGCCTACCAACAGCGGCAACGGGGCATTGGATTATGGCAGTGAGGCGAGCATCACAGGCGGCATTCTTGTGGCGGCAGGCGCAGGTGGCATGGAGCAGAACTTCGGCAGCAGCTCCACGCAGGGTTCAATGCTGGTAAACAGCTCCGCCATGCAGACAGGGGCGATTGTTTTAAAAGACAGCTCAGGAAAAGAAATCCTGTCCTATACGCCGAAAAAGGCTTATGGTTCCGCTGTAATCAGCACCCCGGAGGTAAAGAAAGGAGAAACTTATGAAGTGGCGCTGGGAGAAGAAACCGTGTCTGTGGAAATGACAGAAAATATCTATGGCACTGGCTCCGGAATGGGACACGGCGGGCATGGCATGGGCGGACACAATGGAAACCCTGACGGACAATTCCCTGGAGGCGGCAAAAGACCGGACGGAGAAAGAAAAGAACGCCCGGCAGAAAGCAGCATAATATAGAAAAGTGCAAAAATGCACAAAAAAAAATGAAAAACTGAAGTTGGCATGGCAAAAAGAATAAAAAACAGTAAAATCTTTCCAAAATCTGTGAAGATTTGGAAAGATTTTTTGTAATATTATGAAAAAAGTCTCCCAAAAATATAGGAAATATGATATAATATGGCTTGAGCCATGGCCCATCCTACATTAATCTATACACAGGAGAATATAAGGGGAGATTACAATGAAGCATTTGCATACAGAGCCGGCGAGGAATACGCAGAACCTGGCGGAGTGTGATTATCTGACTGGCCTTGCGAACAGGCGGGGTCTTTATGATTATTATGACGCTCTGGAAAGGGACAGCATTATCCATGCCATGTTTATTGATATTGACAATTTCAAGCGTGTAAACGATATTTACGGGCATAGTATGGGAGATAAGCTGTTAATATGTATCAGCGACTTAATCCGGAGCTTTGCGAAAGGCTTTACTTCCCGTATCGGCGGGGACGAGTATGTGGTCCTGCTGGACGGCTGCATGGAGGAGGACGAAGTCAGATCGATTGCAGAAGCGCTTCTTGAAAATATGGAAAATATTGATTTCAGGAAGGATATCTTATCCTTAGTGTCGCTCAGTATCGGGATTGTCATGCGGCAGAATACTTCCCAGATGTTAGATAATATTTTGTCCAAATGTGATGGAGCGATGTACCAGGCGAAATATAATGGAAAGAACCGGTACACTTTTTATAAAGAATATGATAAAACCATAGAAATTAACCGGAATATTGAGCTGGAAATGGAGGATGCGCTGAAAAACGGGGAATTTGAGATTTATTTCCAGCCGAAGGTCAATATGGTGACGTCAGAATTATACGGCGCGGAGGCCCTGTCCCGCTGGAACCATCCGGCAGACGGGCTGCGGCTGCCTGCGGTTTACATTCCCCTGTTTGAAAAGAACGGCTTTATTTCCAAGCTGGATATGTATATGTACCGTGAGGTCTGTCGGCTGAAAGCTTCCTGGAAAGGGAAAAAATATGAGCATACCCCGATTTCCGTAAATATGTCGCGCCTTCATTTATATAACAAGCAGTTTCCGGATACACTGGAAGCCATTGCAAAGGAGTACGGGATTCCTGCGAATGAACTGGAAATTGAGATTACAGAAAGTACGTTTATCAAAGACAGCGCCGTGCTGATTAAAATGGTGGATATCCTGCGTTCCAGAGGGTTTCTTGTGTCCATTGATGATTTTGGATCCGGATTTTCCGCACTGAATCTGTTAAAAGATCTTCCGGTGGACACGATTAAGATTGATAAGGAGTTTCTGCAGGTATCTTCGAACACGAGCCGGGGGAAAAAGGTCATCCGCAATGTGATTGCCATGTGCCGGGATTTGAAGATGGATGTGGTGACGGAGGGAATCGAGACAAAAGATCAGGTAAATTTCATTACGCGCTGCGGCTGCCAGATCGCGCAGGGGTTTTATTATGCGAAGCCGCTGCCGTTGGAAGAGTTCGTTGTATTTGCCGAGCTCCATCTGACGGATACTTTGAATAATTATACATTTCGTTTGAATGGAAATCTGAAATCAGAAGATGGGAGCATGGAAGGAAAGATCAGCGGAGAAGGGCTGGAATACCGCCAGGGGATTTTTTCTGATTCTAAATCCATGCACTTCCCTGGCGGGAGAGTAGAAAAAAATACCGTCCATATCCCGCCGGAAACGATTGTCAATGACAGCTTTACGATTTCCCTTTGGATTAACCCGGAGGAAACGCATTTTTGGTCGGCGGCGCTTTATGTAAAGTTTGAAAGCGGTTTCTGCGGAATTATCCCTACGGCCTGGGAAGGCCATTCCGATTTCCGTATCCGGGATTCCAAAGAGGTCAACGGCTGGTACGACTTAAGCGCTCTGCAGCTTACCATAGATACCTGGTGGCATTTTGTCATTTCCTATAATGCAAAGACGGAGACAGCAATCGCCTTTATCAATGGAGAAGTGGTTGCCATTTTGGAAAATGTGCCGACAAACCGTTACGTAAAATGGATTATTTTAGGAGGAGATGTTTTTCAGCCGTCGTTTATCGGCAGGCTTTGCGAGTTAGTTATTTATAATGAAGCAAAGGATTATGATTTTGTGAGGGAACTGCATCGGTCTTATATTGAAAATAAGAAATTTATTGGCGGACCATTGAAAGCGGTGTTGTAGAAATTGTTTCTTTATGTTATGATAGTATAGAAAGCAGATTACGTATTGCCGATTGTAAGCGGTAAATAAGAAAGAAAGCTCATTGTCGGATGGGAGGCAAGAAATGAAGCACATTATGATAGATCTGGAAATGAATGATATTGCCAGGGAATACAAAGAGCAGCGCCAGATTTGCAAGCGGGAAGTGATTGAGATTGGCGCGGCGATGCTAAATGATGAGTTTGAAATGGTAAATCAGATCAGGATTTATGTGAAACCACAGTATAATACGGTAACGGCGGATATTACGCAGCTGACAGGCATTACGAATGATATGGTAAAGGATGCCGCGCATTTTGAACAGGCGATGGATTCGTTTTTTGACTGGTGCGGAGGAATGGAAGATATTACCATGTATTCCTGGAGTGACAGCGATGTGAAGCAGCTTCGGAAGGAATGTGAATTAAAGCAGTATCATTTGGATGAGATGAAGCCTTTGTTCCGAAAGTGGGTGGATTTCCAGAAGGTATTTGGAAAGCTGCTGGGGATTGAGAAGAAAATAGCGTTAAAATATGCGCTTGGCGCTATTAACCGTGACTTTGACGGACATGCGCATGATGCGATGGACGACGCTGTGAATACGGCTTATATTTTGCAGTTGTCTAAAAATAAAGAAGAATTTGACCGGGTAATGCAGCCGATTATTGATGTGTTTAAGCCAAAAGAGGAGTTGACCTTCAGCCTGGGTTCTTTAATGGCAGGACTGATGGAGAACTTTCCAGAATAAAAATAGGATAGATGGAGGATATTGGAATATGTTTCATGACAGAAAGATACTTTACAGCGGGATGCAGGCGACAGGGAACCTGACCATTGGAAATTATCTGGGGGCATTGAAGAATTGGAACAGCCTGAATGAAGAGTATGACTGCCTGTTCGGGGTAATGGACTTGCATTCCCTGACGGTGCGCCAGAACCCGGCAGAGTTCCGGCAGAGGGCGAGATCTCTTTATACCCTGTATGTGGCGTCGGGGTTAGATCCGGAGAAAAACTGTATTTATTTCCAGTCCCATGTTTCCGGCCATGCGGAGCTGGCATGGATTCTGGACTGCTTTACGTACATGGGCGAGTTAAACCGCATGACGCAGTTTAAGGATAAGTCCGCAAAGCATGCGGACAATATCAATGCGGGGCTTTATACCTATCCTGTCCTGATGGCGGCGGACATTCTTTTGTACCAGTCCGATGTCGTTCCGGTCGGCGTGGATCAGAAGCAGCATTTGGAAATCACAAGAGATATTGCAGGGCGTTTTAACGGCATTTACGGGGATGTCTTTACGATTCCGGAGCCGTATATCGGCAGGCAGGGCGCGCATGTCATGAGCTTACAGAATCCGGAAAAGAAGATGTCCAAGTCAGACGAAAATCCAAATGCAAGCGTTTACCTGTTGGATGACACCGATACCATTATCCGGAAATTTAAGCGTGCCGTGACAGATTCCGACACACAGGTAAGGTATGCGCCGGAGGAAAAGCCGGGTATCAGCAACCTGATTGAGATCTATGCGGCAGCAGAGAATAAGACCTTTGAAGAGGTAGAAAAGGAATTTGAAGGAAAAGGCTATGGGGATTTTAAGCTGGCTGTCGGGGAGGCGGTTGCTTCCATGTTAAAGCCGATGCAGGAGAAATATAAAGAGCTTTCCAAAGAAAAAAGCTATATTGACAGCAGGATTAAGGAAAATGATGAGAAAGCGCAGTATATGGCAGATAAGACTTTGCGCAAGGTGCAGAAAAAGGTCGGGCTTACAGAGAGAATCCGCTGAGGTAAGAAATTTAAAATTTATATAAAAACAAAAGGAGGGTCATTACATGAGTTTTGGAAGTGAATATCAAAAAAAGCTGACAAGCGCAGAAGAAGCCGTAAAAGCAGTAAAGTCGGGCGACTGGATCGATTACGGCTGGTGCTGCGGGCATCCGGTTGCTTTGGACAAAGCGCTGGCAGAGCGTGCCAAAGACCTGGAGGACTTAAAGTTCCGCGGGGGCATCTGCCTTTGGAGGCCGGCAGTTTTTGATATTGAAAATGCGGCGGAACATATTACCTGGAATTCCTGGCATATGTCCGGGATCGAGAGAAAGGCCATTGCGGAGGGAATTGCATACTATGCGCCAATCCGTTATTCGGAGCTGCCGCGTTATTACCGGGAGCATATCAAGCCGAATGATGTCGCCATGTTCCAGGTTGGGCCGATGGACGAACACGGATACTTCAATTTCGGGCCGAATGCGTCCCATCTGGCTGCTGTCTGCGAAAAGTCCAAAGTAATTATTGTCGAGGTCAATGAAAATATGCCGCGCTGCCTCGGCGGTTTTGAGGAAGGCATCCATATTTCCAAAGTTGATATGATTGTGGAAGGAGATAACCCAACCATTGCAGAGATGGGCGGCGGCGGGGCTGCGACAGCCGTTGACGAAGCGGTAGCAAAGCTGATTGTGGAAGAGATTCCGGACGGCGCCTGCTTACAGCTTGGTATCGGCGGTATGCCGAATGCCGTAGGCTCTTTGATTGCACAGTCTGACTTAAAGGATCTGGGCGTCCATACGGAAATGTATGTTGATGCTTTTGTCGATATTGCAATGGCGGGCAAGATTACGGGCGCAAGGAAAAATATTGACAGGGGACGCCAGGTATATGCCTTTGGAGCAGGTACAAAGAAGCTGTATGAATACCTTGACAATAATCCGGAATGTATGAGCGCCCCGGTAAACTACACGAATGATATCCGTTCTATCTCCGCGCTGGACAATTTTATGTCCATCAACAATGCCGTGGATGTTGATATCTTCGGGCAGGTCAATGCAGAATCCGCAGGAACAAAGCATATCAGCGGCGCCGGCGGGCAGCTTGACTTTGTGCTTGGCGCATATCTTTCCAAAGGCGGGAAGAGCTTTATCTGCTGTTCCTCCACGTTTAAGACAAAGACAGGAGAGTTAAAATCCCGTATCCTTCCGACATTAAATACAGGCTCGATTGTTACGGATACAAGGGCAAATATCCATTATCTGGTCACAGAATATGGAAAAGTGTGCTTAAAGGGACTTTCGACATGGGAAAAGGCAGAGGCTGTCATTTCTGTCGCCCATCCTGATTTCCGTGATCAGTTGATTAAGGACGCTGAAAAAATGCACATATGGAGAAGAAGCAACCGGTAATTGGAACATAGCTGGCAAATGGAAATTATTTAAAAATGATAAGGGAGGAAATAGTAGTGAAATTAAGAGAATTTTTTGATTTGGACAAGTTAAACCATATTTTGGGAAATTGGTCAAAGGCAACGGGCCTTGCCGTTATCGCACTGGACGACGAGGGAAATTATATCAGCGAAGAATTTGGCATGACGGATTTCTGCCAGAAATATACCAAAGGCACAAAGGAAGGGTTCAAGCGTTGCGCAAGATGTGACAAAGAAAACAAAGGCGTTTATTTCTGCCATGCAGGGCTGGTTGATTTCAGCTTTGAGATTATGCTTGGAGATACCTGCGTAGGAAAGATTGTCGGCGGTCAGGTACTTTCCGCAGAGCCGGATGAGTCAAAATTTGAGCAGATGGCGAAGGAAATCGGGGCAAACAAGACAGAGCTTTTAGAAGCGCTGAAACGAGTTCCAATCCGTTCGGAGGAAGAGATTAATGCGGCTGCCCAGATGTTAAATGAAACGATCAATATGCTTGTAAACTTCGAGTATAAAGAGAAAAACGATACGGCGCGCATCCAGCGTCTGGAAAAGGATATCGATCAGGCAGTCGTCTGCATTGAGGAGATGAACGGGCATTCCAAACAGCTTGACAAAATCCGCGACCAGCAGAAGATCCTTGCCTTAAATGCGAGCATTGAAGCTGCCAGGGCAGGAGAGGCAGGAAAAGGATTTGCCATCGTAGCTTCCAAAGTAGGTGATTTGGCAAACAACTCCGGTAAAGTCAATGACATGCTGAAAAAGTCACTGGTGATTTTAAACCAGATTGTAGACGATATGGAAGATGTAAAATAAAACAGAGGTAAAAAATATGCCATCGGTTGTATCTGTCAGAGATAGACTGGTGGCATTTTTTATAGAAGGGGTGAGATAACATGAGCTTCTGATTTACATATGGCACAGACGCTTTTGCGGAGCATTTATCAAACAGGGGATTGATAAGCACGATGCAATTTTACGGCTCTGCGAGTAGGGTTTGTATCCTATGTACCCTTGCAAAGCAATTAATTGTACTATATAATAGATTTATGGGGAGGTGCAGTTTTGTGCAGGGAAAAGTTTTGGATACAAGAGTAGTTGCCATTGGCAAGCAGGATTTTGAAAAATTGATTAGCCACAATAATTTTTATATTGATAAGACTAATTTTATTAAGGAATGGTGGGAAAATGATGATGATGTTACATTAATCACCCGTCCCCGCAGATTCGGAAAGACATTGTTAATGAGTATGGTTGAGCAGTTTTTTTCTACAGAGTACAAAGAAAAAGCATATCTTTTTAAAGGTCTTAGTATTTTTAAAGAAGACAGGTATCAGAAGCTGCAGGGTACTTATCCTGTGATTTCTTTCAGTTTTGCATCGGTAAAAGAAACAAAATTTGAAGATTTTTATGAACAAATCAAACTTTTGATTGCAGAAGTGTATCAAAAGCATATGTATCTCATAGAATCAGAAAAATTAAATAAAACAGAAAAAAATCATTTTATAAACATAATAGAAGGGAAAGCAGAAAGGGCAGTCATTGTAAAATCTCTGTATAATCTTTCCGATTACCTTTCACGTTTTCATGGAAAAAAGCCGATTATTCTTTTAGATGAATATGATACGCCAATGCAGGAGGCATATTTGGGCGGGTATTGGGACGATATGGCTGCATTTATCCGAAGCCTGTTCAATTCAACTTTTAAAACGAACTCATATTTGGAAAGGGCGCTTCTCACAGGGATTACCAGGGTCAGTAAAGAGTCTGTTTTTTCTGATTTAAATAATTTAAAAGTAGTCACTACCACTACGGAAAAATATATGGACAGCTTTGGTTTTACGGAAAAAGAAGTATTTGATGCCCTTGATGCCAGAGGGCTTGGAAATCAAAAAGAAACAGTAAAGCAATGGTATGACGGCTTTACTTTTGGTACTTTAAAAGATATTTATAATCCGTGGTCTATTATTAATTACTTCGATGAGAAAAAATTTCTTCCTTATTGGGCGAATACCAGCTCCAATGGATTAGTCAGTAAGCTGTTACAGTCAGCAGATCAGGACATCAAGGAAAAGCTGGAAATTCTTTTACAAGGAGGTGCCATCACGGTGCCTTTAGATGAGCAAATTGTATTTAATCAATTAGATACAGATGTTAACGCTGTCTGGAGCCTGATGCTTGCCAGCGGGTATTTAAAGGTGGAGGCCGCTGATTTGTCAGACAGCATTTATACGTTGTCTTTAACAAACCAGGAAGTATTTCGAATGCTGAAAGGAACAGTGAAAGGGTGGTTTCGGGAATCCAGCCATTACAATAGATTTTTAACTGCTTTGTTAAACTGTGATACTAAGGCAATGAATGTGTACTTGAATCGTGTTCTTGTGCAGATTGTTAGTTTTTTTGACGGGGGAAAGCAGCCTTCTTCTACGGAACCGGAACGCTTTTATCATGGTCTGGTATTGGGATTGATTGCTGAACTGGAAGGAAAGTATCGCATCCGTTCTAACAGGGAGAGCGGTTTTGGACGGTATGATGTTATGATGGAGCCTGTGGATCAGGCAAGTCAGGCATACGTTCTGGAATTTAAGGTATTGGATCCTGAAGAGGAGAAAACATTGGAGGAGTCTGCTGATATAGGCTTGAAACAGATTGAGGAAAAACGATATGCGGAGGAATTACTTGCCAGAGGGTTTAACGATGAATGTATTAAGAAATATGCCTTTGCCTTTGAGGGAAAGAGAGTTTTCATTAAGGAAGGTTAAATTTTTGGAGGTTATTAAATTTTCTCTGGCAGTGTCTCACTCCGCGACAGTATTCGGATAATATCATCCAGCTTTCTTTTGAAAAAAGGCTGCAAATTTTCCGCAGCCCTTTTATATGTCTTATAAATTCGGTTGAATTATTTTACTGTTACTTTGCATTTTAAGGCCTTTCCGTCAACCTTAGCCTTGATAGTAGCTTTACCGGCCTTAACACCTGTCACCTTGCCAGCCTTTGAAACCTTTGCTACCTTCTTATTAGAAGAAGACCATGTAACTTTCTTGGAAGTATTCTTAACCTTTAATTTTACAGACTTGCCAACCTTAACCGTTGCTTTTTTCTTGTTCAGCTTAGCAGCCTTCTTTACAACAGCCTCGTCCTCATCATCTGTGTCGTCTGCGTCATCATTTGGCTGGGACGCATCCTGCTGGTCGTTCTGATCGTTATCGTTAATTCCTGGTTCTGGGGTGGTAGGATCAGGTGTCGTGTCTGGAGCTGGTGCTATAATTGGCGTGTCTGGTTCCTGAGTAATTGCTCCACCTGTGGTATCAACTGCATTGTCTGTTGTATTGTCCGGAGCTGTATCAGACGGAGTAGCTGTATTAGTATCAGCTTTTTCTGAAGCTAATGCTGCAGCCTGTTCTGCTGTAAGTGCGGAGTTGAAGATCTTTACATTGTCGTAGTATGCAGAAGTATGTTCCATAGCTGGATCAATACCGCATCCTAAACGTAATTTACCCGTTGGCAGAGTGCTTAAAATCTTTGTAAAGACTGCTTTTTGTGCATCATCCAAAGCAGCATATTTTACTGTCGGAATACCGTTTACATACATAGCAAAGCCATCTGCACTGTATACATAAGTAAAATGATACCATTTTCCTGTGTTATCTACATTGAGAAAATATGCATAGTCACTGTTTACCGGATTGCCATCCTGCCATCCGTCTGCTGGGAAGAATGCCGTATACTCGTCACCCATACGCATAATAAATCCGATAGTTCCATCTAAATATGAAAATGTCTGGTCGGCGCTGTCAGCACTGTTTTTTCCAATAGAGAATACATAGTCCCAATCCGTAGGCTGTATATCAGGTTTAATGTCCATAGAAATAGAAAATCCCTGAGAAAAATCAACATTTGAAAATGCATTTTCAGTAGATTCAAGATAAGTATCATTAAGATATAAGACTTTATTCGTGGCGCCATTTTTATCTTCTGTTTCCTGAATAGAAGCGAAGTTTGAACTAAATGTAATGCCATTTTCTGTATATGTTTTGTTAGCTATTTCTTCACCAAAACTAAATGAAGCTACAGGAGCAGGAACAGTTGTTTCTGCTTGTGCTGTAATGGCTGTTGTTGCATTTACAGATGGCACGCAGGTAACAGCCATAGTTGCTGCCATGAAACATGCCATAGCTTTTACTAAATTACTTTTTCTCATTTTTGTTTCTCCTTTCGGTTTTAAAAATATTTTTTACTGTTTTTACTGCCGTTTTCTTCTGGGATGGTAAGATAACTGTATTAAGAAAAGTTCTCCACAGTTCCAGAAGAGATAAGGATAAGACGTCTATTGGCTGACAGAATGCAGGATGTACCTTAAAAGAAGAATTTATTGTAAAGCGGGTAGTTTACTTTTGCTTTACAACCTGATATAATAACGAATAACAGAAGGGAGTGGTGTTTATGTCACAAAGCATGGTTAATTTTCGTATGGACACAGAACTAAAAAAGGATGTTGAAAAAGTTTGCGCTGATATGGGACTTTCTCTGACAACAGCTTTTACGATTTATGCCAAAAAATTAAGCAGGGAACGGCGCATACCGTTTGAAGTAACAGGAGAAATACCAAGAGAGGAAGCTTTTCAAATCTTTATGGACGGTGTAAATGGCTTTACGGATGATTTTTTTGCCGAAGGCAGAGAAAAGGAACTATCGACAGACAGGGAGAAATTGTAATGTATATGCTGGATACTAATATTTGCATTTATGCAATTAAAAATAAGCCGGAACAAGTTTTTATCCGTATAAAAGAAGCGATGCAGGATGGGTTATGCATTTCCGCAATAACTCTTGCCGAATTAGAACATGGGGTAGCAAAAAGTAGCTATCCTGAAAAAAACAGAGCTTCACTTACCCGTTTTCTTGCTATTTTGGAAATATTGCCTTTTGATGTAATGGCTGCAAAAGAATATGGAGAAATTTGCGCCTGCTTACAGAAACAGGGAACACCGATTGGAACTATGGATATGCTGATTGCCGGACATGCAAGATCAAAGAATTGTATCCTTGTTACAAATAATGTGCGGGAATTTCAACGAGTAGAAGGCTTAGATATTGAAAATTGGGTTTAGAAAAAAGGGTTACGGATTTTCCGCAGCCCTTTTTAAAATTCTTATAAACTTATAAATCTGACTAAATTATTTTACTGTTACTTTGCATTTTAAAGTCTTTCCGCCAACCTTGGCCTTGATAGTAGCTTTGCCAGCTTTAACGCCTGTTACCTTACCAGCCTTTGAAACCTTTGCTACTTTCTTATTAGAAGAAGACCATGTAACCTTTTTAGAAGTATTCTTAACCTTTAATTTTACAGACTTGCCAACCTTAACCGTTGCCTTTTTCTTGTTCAGCTTAGCAGTCTTCTTTACAGGAGCCTCATCCTCATCATCTGTATCGTCTGCGTCATTACCATCACCTGGCTCTGATACATCCTGCTGGTCATTCTGGTCGTTATCGTTAACTTCCGGTTCCGGGGTGGTAAGAGCTGGAGTTGTGTCTGGAGCTGGTGCTATAGTTGGTGTGTCTGGTTCCTGAGTAATTGCTCCACCTGTGGTATCAATTGCATCTCCTGTGGTATTGTCCGGAGCTGGTGCTGTGTTATTATCTGAAGCAGTGTTACCGCTGTTGATTTTATAAGATAAAATATTTACATCTGCTTTTTCACCTGTAAAGAAAATATTAACACTTTCCTCAGCCTGTGTAGTAAATTTATAAGATTGATTATAAGTATTGCCATCGCTGCAAACCACAGATGAAACAAAGGCGAAATCATTTCCCTTTCTGGTAACATTTAAAGTAATTTTAGCATCGGTCATTGCTACTGGGAATGTATCAAAATTCCAATCACATTCCTTAACTACGTCAACTCCTTCAACAGTAAGATTATCACCTGTCGGACTCCAGCACCAGTTATCCATTCTCATAACCATATACTCACTATATCCTGGTGTAGTTCCTGCAGCAGGGATTGCATCCGGATAATCAATAGCATTACTAAGAACGGTACTTACATTATTCCAATTAGCACCTCCGTCACTTTTATTAGCAATCTCAAATGTGACGTCAAAATCGCCAGTCAGCTTATAAAAATCACTATAATTAGTCCACCAAGCAGTACTCTGGGTAAGTATTTCCTGTCCTGCTCCCTCATACGTAACAGATTCTGTTACTACTGCTGCAGAAGCATATGGTGTAGAAAGTGCCATAGACGCTGCCAATGCTAATGCAAATACTTTTGATAAGAATACATTTTTCTTCTTCATTTTGAAATCTCCTCCTTAAATGTTTGCCAGTTTTTGCAGCTGGCTGTTTTTACTTAACTTAAATTCTGTCGATTTCTGCTGGTTTCAGGAAATCCTCTCCCCTTTGTAGTAGGAAATTCTTTCCGTTTTTCCTAAATAAGACGTTTCTGGAAAAAACGACTAAGACTTGAATAGATTTCCCAACAGTTCCAGAAGAACTAACATATGCTAATATCATATAAAATTTTCTTTAAATAGTCAATAGTTTTCGTTCAAAATTGACATTCCAATTTTTTAATTTTAAATTTTTTCTTTTAATTTGATCCTTTTATTACAAAAAAATATTTCATTACAATCTTTTTGCCATTTTCATGCCATCTTCTTGCCACATTTCAGAAACGAATGTCATTTTTTTACCAAACATGAAAGATAAACACCAATGTTAATTTTAGATTATATGATAAATAATGAGTTCTTTGCTTTATGATATTTTTTTAAACACCAGATAAACACCGAAAATAAGAGAAGCCATCACTTATTAAATGTTTGTCAGCCAATAGACGTCTTATCTCTTCTGGAACTGTGGAGAATGTTCCACAACTGGAAACTACAAATATGAACTAAAAACTTCCGGTTAAACCGGCAATATTCAAGGAGGAGATTATCAAATGAAAAAAGGAACTTTAAAAGTCTTATCTATGGCGCTTTCAGCAGCAATGGTTTCTGCATTTACAGTAGTGCCAAATATAGCAGCGGCAGAAATACCTGCTCCAGTAGTTAGTTATAACTTTGAATCTGACGCGGCTGGATTAACTTTAGCTGGAGAGGCTAAACTTACAACATTAGAGGGGAATGGTGTATTACAGCTCGCAACAAAAGAGTCACACAATGAAACTTATGCAAAATTTGCTGCAGATGCTTTTTCTAACGCAGATTTTACAAATGGAATGACAGTTACTATTAAGTTTAATCCAACGGGATATATCAGTGACTGGACGCCTATTTATATGCTCGGTGATTCTGAACTTGGTTCAGGTGACAGTGCAAAGAACTATTATCAGTTAACTCAAGGATGGACTTCAAGGATTACAAATGAAACTAAATTAGTTGATGGATATTATGGTAATGAGGTATCAGCTCCATATACATGGGATTATATCAGCCTTCCTGAGAACCAAAATAAATGGTATACACTTACTGCAACGATAACGCCGGAATCAATGACAACCTATATTGATGGTGTACAAGTTCAGACAGCAACGGCAGGGCATCTTGATTCTGATCAGATATTTAATAATTTCTTAAGTAATTTTAAAACTTATACTGGAAACTTTATCGGTTCTTCCTACTATTCAAACGATGCTGATTTCCAGGGGTATGTAGATAATGTTGCTGTATTTAACAGTGCTTTAACTGCAGAGCAGGTTGCTGGTATTGATACTATATTTACATCAGATAATGCAACAGCACCAACTGAACCATCTGATACAGAGCCAGGTACTGCGACAGACAGTGCAATTGATACAACACCGACAACACCAGCTCCAGATAATAATACAGTTCCGACAACACCAGCCCCAGATAACAATACAGCTCCTACAACCACAGAACCAGAAGCTGGTAATGATGACCAGCAGGATGCAAACCAGCCGAGTGATGACGTAGACGATACAGATGATGAGGCTGCTGTAAAGGCTGTTAAGCTGAACAAGAAAAAGGCAACGGTTAAGGTTGGCAAGTCTGTAAAATTAAAGGTTAAGAATACTTCCAAGAAAGTTACATGGTCTTCTTCTAA
>CANREH010000054.1 GCA_947629585.1 uncultured Lachnospiraceae bacterium
ACACAAAGTATAGCATAAACAGCCGAAAATTCATAGTTTTTATTGAAAATTAAGACGCCATTTCCAAAAACAGCCAAAAAGCAAATTAACCGTGACAATTTAAGAGGTAACATAAAAAATTGAGGTAAAAATTTCACGAAAATTTCAGTTTTCAAAAGGTATTGCCCGATGTATAATAAAAGTGGCGAAAGAAGGTGATATTGTTGAATACAACGGAGCAGATACATCAAGAGGATTTGGAGCGTTTGAAATCACTTCGGTATATGGACGATGATTTTATGACTGTCTGCCTTGCGGATAATTTTGAGGGTGTGGAACTGATATTACAGATTATTTTAGGAAAGAGTAATATAAAAATTAAGTCAGTCCGAACGCAGGAACCGTTAAAGAATCTACAGGGGCGTTCCGCGACCTTAGATGTTCATGCGGTTGACAGTGACAACAAGGAATTTGACGTGGAAATTCAAAGGAAAGACGCAGGAGCAGGCGCAAAAAGGGCAAGGCACAACAGCAGCCTGTTGGACGCACATATACTAAAAGCAGGCGATGATACGGAGGATATTCCAGACAGTTATGTTATTTTTATAACTGAAAATGATGTAATGAAAGGTAATCAGCCGATCTATCCAGTAGAGCGGTATGTTACAGTCGGGGAAAATAAAGTATTGTTTGGCGACGGTTCGCATATCCTATATGTGAATGGCAAATACAGGGGCAATGATGAAGTCGGTAAGTTAATGCACGATTTTTCATGCACCAATCCCGATGATATGAATTATGAAGCGCTTGCTAAGAAAGCAAGGTATTTCAAGCAGGACGAGAAAGGAGTGGCGGCTATGTGCAAAATTATGGAAGATATGAGGAATGAAGCGGAACAAAAAGCAAACAAAAAGACAGCAGTACATTTAATAAAGTTAGGTAAAATGACTTTAGAGGAAATAGCAGAAGCTACGGAACTATCCCTTGATGTAGTTAAGGAGTTAGAAAATCAATCAATGCAGTTGGCATAAGCGATATCACAGTTTCCTATCAAAACAACAGCATAAAGGCGCATGGAAACAGTAAGATGTAAACCATGCGCTTTTTTGCGTTCAAAAAGGAACATGATTTTTCCGGCGGCGTCTGTCTGGGTGGCTGACGCGAAAAAGGGAGATACGGTAACGGACGGGACAATGATGGAAGAAGATAAGGAAACGGAGGGAGGAAGAATTGTAGAAAACGGTTGAAATGTGATGTTGGAAATGGTATATTGGTAACGTGGCGAAAGCCATAGGAAAGTACCCATGACAGGGCGCTAAGCGTCCGGAAGACGCTTGTTTAGCGCCGAACGGAGCAAAGCGTAGAGGCAGCCTCCCAATGGTTAATGACCGGCTTGCCGGAATACATAGGAGGGGAGGTGGCGTTATATGACAGCTTTTGAAATCATCTCGATTTTCATTGGCATATTAACTTTGTTATGTGCCTTTGGCAGCCTGATTGTAGCGTTGCTTGCCTTTCTCTCAAAGAGAAAGAAAAAGCGAAAATAAAAATGCCTATCCTGTCTGGTCCACAGGATAGGCGGTGTCCGTAAGGACATTTGCAATCTTGGGAGCAGCCACTTTGGAATGGGTGCTTTCCTTTTCTGATAACACTATACCACACTTTCCACATACATTCAACAAAAATTTTTATAACAGGTCGAAAGATCCTATGTTTATATGTTTAGCGAAGGTTTATGCGCAATATGCAGTAAAAGAGGATGGTGGCAGATTGAATAAGAGACGGTTTCTTTTGCGGTGCTTTTTAATGGGCTGTCTGTTGCTTTTTCCGGCGGTGTCTGTCCGGGCGGCTGACGCGAAAAAGGGAGATACGGTAACGGATGGGACGTTTAATTATATCCTTTTGAAGATGGCAGGGAAGAAGAACGGAAAGGCTTCGGTCTATGGGATCAACAAGCGGATTTTTAATGACGAGGATCAGGATAAGAAAAATGACAGCCCGAAAAAGCTGGTGGTTCCGCCGCAGATTAAGTATGACAACGGGTACTATGACGTTACGGCGACCGGAAGCAGCGGGAAGGCGACCTTATCCGGCACGTCCAGCGATTATCAATATTATTGGGGAAGGGCGGAGAAGATTAAGCTGCCGGATTCTATCACCGTGATCGGGGACAATTCCTTTGCAAAGGCGGAGAAGTTAGAAAAGATCAATATTCCGAAGGGCGTGACAGCCATCGGCGGGGAAGCGTTTTCCGGGACATCATTAAAAAAGATCGCTCTTCCTGCCACGGTGGAATACCTCGGGCGCGCCGCGTTCTGGAAGTGTGAAAAGCTTGCCAAAGTAACTTTTCATGAGGGCATGGAGACGATTGGGAAATGGGCATTCCAGCAGAGCGGCATTAAACAGGCGGCTTTGCCGCAGGGTTTGTTGGAGATTAAACAGGCAGCGTTTTCTAAATGTGTTTCCCTGAAAAAAGCCTCGCTTCCTGACAGCGTGGAAATACTGGGGGCAGGCGTGTTTTCGGGATGTGAAAAATTAAAAAAGCTTACGGTTGATGAAGGGAGCCTTTCCTTTCAGGCGGTTTCCGGCATGATTTATACGGCGGACGGGAAAGATCTGGTAGACGGAGGCGCGGCTTCCGGAAAGTGCCGCCTGTCGGACGGGCTGGAAACGATCCGCAAATGTGCCTTTGAAAGTAATGGTAAAGTTACTTCCATTATTATGCCGGATACAGTCAGGGCAGTGAAAGACGGGGCGTTCCTGGGGTGCAAGAAGCTTAAAAAAGCAGTTTTGGGAAGCCATGTTTCCAAGCTGGGGGAATCGGCTTTCGCTAACTGTGCTGCGCTCAGGGAGATCGCGATTCCGGAGCCGGTAAAGAGGATTGAGAAAAATGCGTTTTACCGCTGCACGTCCCTGCAGGAAATGACGATGGGGACAGAGGTTACGGCGATTGAAGCCTATGCTTTTTCCGGCTGCCATGTTCTGTCTGCCGCGGCGATTTCGGGAAGCGTTTCCAAGATCGGCACAGAGGCTTTTTATCAGAATATGTCGTTAAAATCGCTGGATCTGGGGGAAGGCGTGAAGAGTATTGGCAAAAAAGCGTTTGCTTACTGCGGGCTTTCGTCTGTTTCGCTGCCGGAAACCGTTACTTCTTTAAAAAATGCCGCTTTCCAGGGAAACAAGGAGCTGGAGAAGATGGTGATTCCGGCTTCCGTAACGGAAATTTCCGACAATGTCTTTGCCTTTTGCCCGAAGCTTGCTGATTTGGAGGTCTCCGAGGAGAACGAACAGTACCAGTCGCAGGATGGAATGCTGTTAAATAAGCAGGGGAACCGTCTGATCGCCTGGCCTTCGGCGGAAGGGGACGTGAAAATTTCGGAAGGGATTACGACGGTCGGGAGCTATGCCCTTCAGAATACGGAAATCAATTCTTTGGTTATCCCGGATACGGTGCTGAAAATAGAAGAGGGGGCTTTTTCCAACTGCCAGGAGTTAGTGTGGGTGCAGTTTGAGGGAAATGAGCTGCTCCTTCCGGCGGGAACAAAGGATAAGGACGGGGTTTCCAATGCCCTGTTTTACGGCTGCTTTGTTCTGCAGACCGTCAGCGCGCCGGAGATTGATGAGGAAGACGAGCTGCAGGCGGTATTTGCGGAACGCTTAAAGAAGCATATGGAAGGAAATGGGACCATTGCGTGGCTGAAGCCGTCCGGCTGATGTTTGTCCTGTGAATTTTTTACAAAAATGGTTTACAGAGAGGAAAAAATAATGTATAATTTTAACGATAGAGTGTTCGCAAACGGTAAGGAGGTTATGATATGCGTAGTGTAAAGCTTTTTTTCCAGCTTGATATTGTGAAAGAGATTGTCTGGACGCTGGTGATTTTTATTTCTTCTATGGTATGGTCGCTGGCGCTGATGCTGTGTGTTGATTTTATGTTTTTTGCTTACAACGGCATTACTTTTGTGCAGTTTTCTATGGCTGCGCTGGTGATTGCGCTGGTGATTACCGGACGCCATATCTATATTACGGCCCAGAAGTACAAGAAGGGGGATAAGTCCGTGTTTTGACAGCGGGCAGCAGTAAGGAAGAGCGTAAGGAGTGAAATCCATAAAATTTTATGAAAGGGGAAAGCCAGGGGCAGTTTTCACTCTGCTTTTTATGCCTTTGGCAGATACAGATTATGACAAACAAAGATAACTTTGAGTACACGGATTATAATGAGCCGTTTATTGCGCAGAGGGCCGATCCTTATGTATATAAGCATACAGACGGGACGTATTATTTTACGGCATCGGTGCCGGCTTATGATAAGATTGTCCTCCGTCATGCGGATACGCTGGCGGGGCTTAAGGACGCAGAGGAAAAGACGCTCTGGGTAAAGCATGAGAGCGGGATTATGAGCTGCAATATCTGGGCGCCGGAGCTCCACTATCTGGACGGCGCATGGTACATTTATTTTGCGGCAGGGGAGGCGGAGAATATGTGGAATATCCGCCCGTATGTGCTGGAGTGTAAGGACGCCGACCCGATGACAGGGACATGGACGGAGAAGGGCATGATGCAGTGTGCCGATGATGATGAGTTTTCGTTCCGCGCCTTTTCGCTGGATGCGACAATCTTTGAAAATAAGGGAAAACGTTTCTATGTATGGGCGGAAAAGGTCAGCGTAGGAAAGCAGATTTCCAACCTTTACATTGCGGAGATGGAGAGTCCGTGCAAGTTAAAGACCGTCCAGGTGCTTTTAACGACGCCGGACTATGACTGGGAGAGAGTCGGCTTCTGGGTCAATGAAGGGCCTGCCGTGGTAAAGCATGACGGGAAGATCTTTCTGACGTTCTCCGCAAGCGCGACCGGGGCATGTTACTGTGTCGGAATGCTGACAGCAGATGAGGATTCTGACCTGTTAGATCCGCTTTCCTGGAAGAAGGAGAGAATGCCTGTCCTGACGACGGATTATGAGAAGGGCATTTACGGTCCGGGGCATAACAGCTTCACAAAATCGGAGGACGGCACAAAGGATTTGATGATCTACCATGCGCGCCCGTATGAGGAGATTATCGGCGATCCGCTGTTCGACCCGAACCGCCATGCCATGATTTTGGAGGTGCAGTGGAACGAGGACGGCACGCCGAGATTTGAATATGTAAAACAGAAGTAAAGTAAAATAAATTAGATTATAAGGATAGCTGCCGCAGAACCTGTGGCAGCTATCACTTTTATACAGAAATTTTCGTTTCTTTTCAGGCAAAATAACGGAAAATTTTATAGAAAAAACAGTAAAGGAAACTTCTTCTGGTAAGTTTGTGCAGTAAAACGTAAAAAAAGCGGAGAAAAAATTGTTTAAAATGACGAAAGAAATCTGCTTTTTTATTGACTTTTCTTCCTTACTGTTGTAGAATATTTTTAGAGTTCCGGGTGAATTCTGCGTTTTTTTGTGGAAATCGCCGCATGGGAAACGGGCTTGGGCTTTCCTTAGTGGGAAGGTAACGGTATGAAACAGGCACAGGGAGAAAAGATAGGAGGTAAGAGCGGATGATACGAAGAAAATATTCCCGCATCATTGCGATGTTTGTCGCTGCGGCAGTAGTCGTTAGCAGCAATACCGCGTTTGCAGACAGTCTGAGCGATACAGAAGACACAGCAGGCACAGCGTCTGATTCTGCAGCCGGTACTTCCTCGTCTTCTTCACAGGCAAGCAGTGAAGAATATGAGAATGATATGCTGACTAACAATTACACCCATGTCAGCGAGAAGTACACCGCACCGGCGTACCAGGGCGAAGAGGTAGTCATTAAGTCTGCCGAGAATTATGACGGACTGGGCGGCGGAACAGTAACAAGTGACACAATAGGAAATTATGCAGATCAGGTAATCGATCTTGGATTAGGGGATTCTGCCACGATTAAGGTCAACGTGCCTCAGACGGCAAGGTATGTTGTAAGCCTTGATTATCTTTCCTATGATGATTCGATCCTTCCGATTGAAGCGTCTTTGCAGGTAGATGGAGAGTATCCATTTTATGAGACAAGGCGTTTCACGATGGAATCCACATGGATAGAACCGGAAGAGAAAAGCTATGACCGTTATGGGAATGAGATCGTTCCTGTACCGGATAAGTACAAGAGATGGGAGAACAAAGCGGTAACAGATGCCAGCTATCGTTATTCCAGGCCTCTTGACATGGAACTGACACAGGGAGAACATGAATTTACGATCAATGTTTCTGAAGGTACGTTCTACCTGGGGAACATTCATTTAGAGCCTGTGGAGGAAGTGCCGGAATACCAGAGCTCGGAAAAAGCTGACGGCAATGCGATCATTACGATTCAGGGAGAAAGCCCTTTATATAGAAATGATTCCTCCGTCCGCGCGATTGCGGAGTATGATGTCAACCTTGACCCATACAGCAATTCCGACAAGCTTTTGAATGTGCTTGACCGTGATTCCTTCTCTTCGGCAGGGCAGATGGTTACATATCAGGTGACAGTGGAGAAGGCCGGATATTACAATATCGGCGCGCACTATGTCCAGTCGGAAAAGAACGGCTTCCCTGTTTTCGTCAATGTCATGGTGGACGGGGAGATCCCGAACACGGCATTTGTGAATTATCCGTTTGCTTATACCACGAAGTATAAAAACACCACGCTTCAGGACGAGGACGGTAATAACCTGACCGTTTATCTGGAAGAGGGAGATCATACCCTTTCGTTCCAGATCGTAGAGGATAACCTGCGTGAAGTGCTGGAAGCCGTTGACGTGATTATGAGCAATGTCAATGATTTGGCGCTTGACATTACAAAGGTGGCAGGCTCCAACCAGGATAAATACCGTGACCTGAAAATGGAGAAATATATCCCGGATATTTCCGATCGGCTGAATAGCTGGGCTGATCAGATGGAGCAGTTGGAGAAGAGCATGAGGGTATACACGCCGAAATCCAAAAAGGCGGTTGCCGCATTTTCCTCCATGACCATTGCCGTGAACCAGCTCCGCGACCTGGCGGAAAACCCGAATGAAATCCCATACCGTATTTCAGAGCTTACCCAGAGCCAGAGCTCCGTAAACCAGAACCTTGCAAACCTGATCGACGTCTTGAACAGCAATGAGCTTGCCTTTGACCGTATTTATGTATATCAGGACGGAGCAAGCCTTCCGAAGTCGAAGAATATCATTACCAGCGCAGTTACCAATATCAGCCGGTTTATTTCTTCCTTCGCAGCGCAGGCTTATTCTACAAGCAATACCGATTCCAGCCACTTAAAGATCTGGGTAAACCGCCCGAGGGCTTACCTGGAGATTATGCAGCAGATTATCGACGAGGAATTTACACCGGAGACAGGCATTAATGTAGACCTCTGCCTGATGCCTGACCAGAACAAGCTGGTGCTTGCAAACTCCACCGGGGACGCGCCGGATATTGCGATGGGTATCAACTACACCATCCCGTACGAGCTTGCTATCCGCGGGGCCTTAAAGCCGCTTACGGAGTTTGAGGACTTTAACGAAGTGACGAAGCCGTACCCGGCAGGGTTATTTATCCCGAGCACGATCGGGGATCAGATCTATTCCCTTCCGGAGACGATGAACTTCTGGGTACTGTTCTACCGTACCGACGTTATGGATAAGATGGGCCTGGAGGTGCCGGACACGATTGAGGATGTGCAGGCAATGCTTCCTGACTTGCAGATGAGAGGGCTTAACTTCTACTATCCGACAGCCGGAATGATTGCCATGAGAAACTTCCACGGCACGGCGCCGCTTCTGTTCCAGAACGGTTCCCAGATGTTTGCAGAGTACGGAAGCGAAGGCGTTACCTTAAACAGCGAGGAGGCTGTGGAAGGCCTTACGACGCTGACCGAGCTGTTCACGATTTTCAACTGTCCGATTGACGTGCAGCAGTTCTACCAGAGATTCCGCAACGGAAACCTTCCGCTGGGAATCGGCGATTACGGCGTTTACAACCTGTTGAGCAATGCAGCGCCGGAAATCGCGAACTCCTGGAAGATTTCTGTCGTTCCGGGCGTTAAGAATGAAAACGGCGAAGTAGAGCGTTATACCTGCGGCGGTGCAGAGAGCAGCGTCGTATTCCGCAGCAACGAGGAAAGAGAAAATATGGCATGGGAGTTCTTAAGATGGTGGTCAAGGGACGACATCCAGGCAAAATTCGGCCAGACGCTCCAGATTTCTTACGGAAGTTCCTATATCTGGAATACGGCGAACTTAAATGCCTTTGACGAGCTTCCGTGGGATTCCGAGAACAAGCAGGTAATCAAGGAGCAGGCTCAGTGGCTGATGGAGGTTGCAAGAATCCCTGGCACCTATTTGTTAGAGCGTGAATTAAGCAACGCATTTAATGATATTGTAGTAAATGGTAAGACACTCCGTACCAGAATAGATAAAGCAGTCAAGACCGTTGACCGCGAGGTTGACCGTAAGCTGGAGGAATTTGGCTACACCAACAGCAATACCGAGGGTGCGAATGGAGAATACGCAGTTCCGACGCTGGAAACTGTACAGAAGATTTTAGGAAGAGAATAGGAGGGAGAGCATAATGGCAAAAACCAGTATTGCGAAGCGTGAAAATGCGAACAGGGCCGGATATTTATTTGTGCTTCCTTATGGAATCGTGTTCGCAATTTTCATCTTGCTTCCTACCGCTATTGCAATTGGTCTTTCCTTTACCAATTACAATGCAATTTCAGCACCAAGTTTTGTAGGTTTCTTAAACTACATCAACCTGATTACCAATGACGAAGTATTCATGCAGTATGTCCTGCCGAATACAGTCGCATACGCAATTATTGTCGGTGTCGGCGGTTATGCCTTATCGTTCCTCCTTGCATGGGCGCTGGCGCAGTTGTCCAGGCTTCCGAGAACGATTTACGCTTTGATTCTGTATTCACCGACCATGACCGTCGGCGTTGCCATGACCGTATTGTGGAAGATCATGTTCACGGGCGACCAGACCGGTTATATCAACAGTTGGTTACAGAAGCTGGGAATTATCAACGAACCGATTATTTTCCTTACGAATGTAACCTACCTGCTTCCAATCGTCATTATCGTCGGATTATGGAGCAGCATGGGCGTCGGCTTCCTCTCGATCTTATCCGGTATCCTGAACGGAAGCGAGGAGCTTTACGAGGCAGGCGCCATTGACGGTATCAAGAACCGTTTCCAGGAAATGATTTATATCACAATCCCGACCATGAAGCCGCAGATGTTATTCGCCGCCGTTATGTCAATCGTAAACGCATTCCAGAACGGTACGATCAGTACGCTTCTTGCAGGAAACCCGACGCCGGGCTATGCGGCACAGTTAATCGTAAACCATATCGAGGACTACGGTTTCATCCGTTTCGAGATGGGTTATGCGGCTGCCGTATCCGTTGTACTGCTGCTGCTCGTTCAGGTATTCTCAACGATTTCAACGAAGCTGTTTGGCGAGAGTGATTAGGAGGTGGAGAACAGATGGCATATAAAGGCAACCGGATTGGACCGGAAAAATTTGAAAAAGGACAGATAAAGATGATGGTAGCAGTCCTTCCATTGGTACTGTTCATGCTCCTTCCTATCATTTTCATTATCTGCCACGCATTTAAACCTATGGATGAGCTGTTTGCCTGCCCGCCGGAATTTTTCGTACACAGGCCGACAATGGATAACTTCACATCTTTGATGAAGGCGTCCAGAACAAGCAACATCCCGATTTCACGTTATGTATTTAACAGTTTAGTCATTACGATTGCAACCGTTATTATGTCCGTAGTCTTTTCAACGATGGCGGCATTCTCCCTGTCGAAGTTAAAGTACAAGGGAAGGGATATGCTGATGCAGGTGAACCAGATCGCCCTCATGTTCGTTCCGGTGGCTGTTATGATCCCGCGTTACATGGTAGTTACCTATCTGCATCTGACAGATACCTACTGGGCGCATATCCTTCCGATTGTGGCTTACCCGGTAGCGCTGTTCTTAATCAAGCAGTTCGTGGACACCGTTCCGAACGCATTGATTGAAGCGGCGTATATGGACGGCGCAACGGAAATGAAGATTTATACCCATGTGATCCTTCCATTGATTAAGCCTGCGATCGCGACCGGCGGTATCATGATTTTCCAGCAGATTTGGGTAAACATGGAAACATCCAACTATTATGTCAATGATGAAAGTTTGAAGAACCTGGCATTCTATATGAATACGATTGCCAACTTAAACAATACCGTGGCCGGACAGGGTATGGCGGCAGCCGCCTCCCTGATTATGTTCGTGCCTCAGTTGATTGTATTCATTGTTCTTCAAAACAGCGTCATGAACACGATGGCAACATCAGGTATCAAGTAATCAAAGGAGGGATGGAGAGTGATGAAAACAAAAAAATGGTTTTCGAAGAGTCTGCTTGTCCTCGGAATGATATCTGCCCTGGTGGGAACGTGTTTCACGCCAAGCACGGCATCCGCAGATGCGCCATATAAGACGTACACAATGGACGGATATGGCCAGATTAATGAGACACAGACAGCGTATATGCCGTATTCTTCTATCACGAAGGTAGGGGAAGAGGCGCTTAATGCACCGTATGATATCATGGTAAAAGACGATTTGCTCTATATCGCCGATACCGGAAACAGAAGGATTCTCGTTTCGACCCTGGAAGGAGAATATGTAAAGACCATTACGTATGACGGCTTTGTTTTCCCTTGCGGTGTCTATGTCATCGAGGACGACACCTTGTATGTGGCTGACCGTGACGCAAAGAGCATCTTTGTTTTTGATAAAGAGGGAAACCTTATCAATACCTATGGGAAGCCGGACAGTATCATGTACGGCGAGGAGATGGATTTTAAGCCGCAGAAAATTGTAGTGAACGATTCCGGTACCATGTATATTATCTGCGAAGGTAATACGAATGGTATCGTGGAAATCAGCCCGGCGGAGGGCGGCACCTTCCTGGGATATTTCGGTACGAATGAGACCCATGTTACCGTTACCCAGGTGATCCAGAGAATGATTTTCAGCCCGGAGATGCGTGCGAGGATGGTAAGCAACCGTCCGGCGACGCCAGGCAACCTGGGCATTGACGAAAAGGGCCTGATCTACACCGTTACCCAGGGTGAAAAGCTTGGCACCCTGAAGCGGTTGAATATTGCCGGAACGAATATGATCGAGCCGGAATCTTACGATCCGAACCCGGTGGCAGTCGTTGCCGGGAACTATGACAATGTTTACATGGCAAGCCAGAGAGGTTATATTTACGAATTTAACAACGAAGGCGATATGTTGTTTGTATTCGGCGGCGCGGACGACGGCCGTTCCCGTATCGGTCTGTCCACGAACGTGCAGTCCATTGACGTAGACAAGAATGACCATATTTACCTTCTGGACGCGGATAAATCGCAGATCCAGGTGTTCCAGCCGACCGAGTTTACCGACCTGCTCCATGAGGCGCTTTATCTGTATTCCAAAGGGCGCTATACCGAGAGCAAGGAGCCGCTGACGAGAATCCTTACGATGAACAGCCTGTTCGACTATGCGAATAAGGCGATGGGCCGTGCGCTCCAGCAGGAAGAGGATTACAGCCAGGCGATTTCCTTTGCGAAGGTTTCTAAGGATTACAGCGGTTATTCCGATGCGTTCTGGGAAATCAGAAATAACTGGCTCAATAAGAACCTGGTTCCTGCCATTATCCTGATTGTTGTGATTTATGTGCTGTATAAGATCATTACTTACCTGGATAAGAAGAAGGGCATTTTAGAGCCGGTGCATAAGTGCAGCAAGAGTGTGAAGGATAAAAAGATCATGCAGCAGCTCCTGTATGGGTTCTATTTTATGAAGCACCCGATTGACGGCTGTTACGGCGTAAGGCGCGAGAAGAAGGCTTCGTACCTCGCTTCCAATATCCTGTTGTTTATCTTTATGATTTACAACATCATCAGCAAATACTTCTGCGGTTTCCTGATGAAGACGGTCCGCGAGGGAAGATATGAGCTGGTAACGGATGTCGGCATGGTTGTCGTGGTATTTGCGTTTGCCGTTGTCTGCAATTACCTGGTCTGCACCATCAATGACGGCGAAGGCACGGTGAAGCAGATTTACTGCTCGTTTGTTTACTGCCTGACACCGTACTTCATGTTACAGCCGATTGTGTTTGTTTTGAGCCATGTGCTTACTTATAATGAATATTTCCTGATTGATTTCGTGAATATCCTGATGTATACATGGATTGTGATACTGATTGTCCTTGCCATCAAGGAAATCAACAACTATACGATGAAGGAAACGGCAAAGGTCATCTTCCTGACATTCTTCACGGCATTGATTGGAGCATTGCTCATCTTCATCATCTATGTACTGTGGATGCAGGTATTTGACTTTATTTCAGCGATAAGCGGAGAGGTGGTGTATCGACTTGGCAAATAAGATATTTAAAGGCAATGAAAAAGTATTCAAAAAAATGCTTTGCGGCGCAGTTGCCGTGACCCTTGCTGCCACTGCCGCTGTTCCGAAGCTGACAAAGAATGACGATTTCAATGTTGCCGCGGATTCTTTAGATACGGCAGATACGGCAGCTCCGGCAGATACGGCGGACGGAACAGACGCAGCCGGGACGACCGATACGGCGGCTCCGGCAGATGATGCCAGCACAGCGGCTCCGGCGGCGGGAACAGCCGATACCGCAAGCGGCGCAGCCGTAAGCGAGGAATTTGTCCCGGAGGGCGTTGACGCAGAGATTATTAAGACGGTCGAGAACAATGAGATCTATGGGCATAAGAAGATTGCGGAAAGCGATACCCATGAGCTGTATTTGTTAGAGGATACCTTATCCATCATTGTGCGTGACAAGGCAACCGGAGCCATTATGGAATCCACGGTCAGGGAAGGCTTAAATGACGGCAAGAACAATGCGACCTGGACAGGATACATCGAGTCCGGCATTGTGTTCACCTATATCCAGGGAAGAATGTCCACGAACCAGGGCGATCTGGTG
Source organism: uncultured Lachnospiraceae bacterium (assembly GCA_947629585.1). Lineage (GTDB taxonomy): Bacteria > Bacillota > Clostridia > Lachnospirales > Lachnospiraceae > MGBC100174. The sequence goes on from CANREH010000054.1 coordinate 12,965, forward strand.
AACCAGCAGCCGCAGAAAAAGGTTACGGTTAATGACAATGGATTTACGGCGGAGGTATTTTACGATACCCTGGGTCTTGGTTATACGTTAAATGTGACGCTGGAAGGCTCCCAGGTCGTTGCGGAGATTCCTGACGAAAGCCTCCGTGAAGAAGTGGAAGGCACCTACTTCGGCGAGATCAGCGTTTATCCGCTGCTTGGCTATACCTATTTGGGAAGCAGGGACGGCTATATGCTGGTTCCTGACGGCAACGGCGCGTTAATCAGCCTGGATGATAAGGAAGGGCGTTTTAACGGCGGGTTCTCCAGCCTGATTTACGGAGACGATTCCGGTATCCGTGAAACCTCCAACGTTTCCCTGCTTTGGGATGAGTATGAGACAGTGACGGATTCGGAACGCGTCATGGCCCCGATTTTCGGCATGGTGCATTTAGACAGCCAGATGGCGGTGCTTGGCATTGTGGAAGACGGTGCGGAGCGCGCGACGGTTGAAGCTGCGCCGAACGGCGTCAATATCAATTACAACCGTATCTTCCCGAAGTTTATCAAGCGCAGGGTTTATAACCAGCCGACGACGAGCAGCGGGAATACCGGAGGTATCGAGCAGCCGGAATCAGCGCGCACCAAGACGAACATCAAGGTAAGGTACTGCTTTACCGGAGGGGACAAGGCGGATTATTCCGGTCTTGCGGAAGAATACCGCAATTACCTTCTTGGAAACGGCAGTCTTGTCAAGCAGGATACTTCTTATAATACCAGGGTGGACTTCTTAGGAAGCGACCGCCAGGATTTCCTGATTTTCAAGCAGGAGGTCCCGATGACAACCTTCGACGACGTCGAGGAGATTTATAATGACCTGACATCCAATAACGTAAGCAGCATTTTCTCCTTATATAAGGGCTGGCAGAAGGGAGGCATTTACAACCTTCCTGTGACTTCCTATAAGGCAAGCAGCGAGCTTGGCGGGACCTCGGATCTGACAAAGCTGATTAAGGATTCCGCATCCAAAGGCGTGCAGATGTATCTGTACCAGGACGGGCTGCGCATCAACCCTTATGACAACAACACGACCTTCAACGTAATGAAGCGTGTGGATAAGAGGGCGTTTGAAGAGGAAACTTACAAGGATGTCTTTAAGAAGTTCCAGTATATCCTGCCGTCCCAGAGCGGCAAGAACTTAAATGCCCTTGCAGATTCCATGAAAAAGAAGGATCTTACCAATATGGCGGTATCCGGCACTACGTATAACTTAAGCAGCTATACTTACAGCGGAAAATACTATACCCGTGTGGATTCTAAGAATGAATATGACAAGCAGATGCAGAAACTGAGCGAAAAAGTATCGCTTGCCTTAGAACAGCCGAACGCTTATCAGTGGAAATATATGAGCAGCTTCCTGGATATGCCGACGGGAACTTCCAGCTATGTTTATGAGACGGAAGAGGTTCCGTTCCTTTCGATGGTACTGCGCGGCGTTGTCCCGATGTACTCGGATTATGTAAACTTTGAGGCGAACAAGGATGAGTTCTTCTTACAGTTGATAGAAATGGGAATTTACCCATCCTTCTATATCACGCAGGAAGATTCCTCAAAGCTGATTTATACCAATTCCAACGATATTTACAGCTCCAAATATGACGTGTACCGCGATACCATCATCAGCTATGATGAGCAGCTAAGGCAGGTCAATGAGCAGATTGGGGACGGCTGTATCGTAGAGCGTGAGTACCTGGACGACAAGAAGAAGGTAGTAAAGGTAACTTATGACAATGGGAAGACTGTCTATGTAAATTACAGTGAAGACAGCGTTACTGTTGATGGTGTTGCACTGGAAGGTTTATCGTATGATGTAAGGTAGGTGAAGCGTAGTGGCAGAAAAAGAAGTAGTGGAAACAAAGAAACAGAAAAAAGAAAAAATGAAAAAAATAAAGCCGGGGCGCCTTGCGAAGCGTGAGGCGCGGATGGGTTATGTGTTTGTACTTCCCTGGATTATCGGCGCATTGGCATTTTTGATTGTTCCATTATGCCAGTCCTTCTATTATTCCTTAAACAGGGTAGTGTTAAACCCGACGGGAATGAAGTTTGTATTCAGGGGATTTGACAACTATGCGCAGATTTCCGTGCAGGACCCGACGTTTTTGACAGACCTTGCCAATTATGTCGTCACAACGGTAATTTCAGCGCCGGTCATTGTCGTGTTCGCCCTGATCATTGCCATGCTTCTGAATGGCAAGATTAAGTGCAGGGGGCTGTTCCGTCTGATTTACTTCCTCCCTGTGATTGTAGTCAGCGGCCCGGTTATGAGCATGCTGACCGGGCAGGGCGCAACCTCCATTTCATCGGTGGACGCTTCCACGATCCAGCGGTTCCTGGAAGGGGTGCTGCCGACGAATATAGCGGAGACGATTGCGAACCTGTTTGGGAATATGACGCAGACTCTGTGGTATTCCGGCGTGCAGATTTTGATTTTCCTTTCTGCACTGCAGAAGATTAACCCGTCCCTTTATGAGGCGGCAAAGATTGACGGCGGTTCGAGCTGGGAGTGTTTCTGGAAGATCACGCTCCCGACCATCAAGCCGATGATCCTGTTAAATGTGGTTTATTCCATTGTGTACATGTCGAACAATGGAAATAACAATATTATCAGCTCCATCCAGACTGCCATGTTTGCAGGTACGACGAAAGGATATGGCTATGCGTCCGCGATGGCGTGGCTGTATTCCGTGATTGAAACGGTGATTGTAGCTGTCTTTGCCCTGATTCTGATGACGAGAAAGGATATCTACCAGAAGCAGGTTAAGAAAGCGAAGAAAGAAGCAAAGAAACAGGCCAAAGTGCTCAAAAAGGTACAAAGGAGGGAAATGAAGCATGAAGCAAAAATCGCAAAAGCCACCAAAGCGTAATTTTATTCAGGAATTTAAAAACAGCCCTCCGGACGTCAAGAAAGAGAAGGCAAGGAAGTTCTTCTTTGGCTCCAAAGAATCGGACGGTTTCTGTAAACTGTTTATCATCTATGCTTTGCTGATTTGTATCGGGTTTATTTATATTTATCCTATGCTTTACATGATTAGCAGCAGCTTTATGACCCTGGACGATCTTCTGGATACTTCCGTACAGTGGATTCCGAGCAAGCTGAATCTGGATAACTATATCAACTCCGCAAGGAGCATGGAATTTTGGAGCTCGTTCTTAAAGAGCGTTGTGATTGCAGGCGTTCCTACCATCATCAATGTGATTGTGTGCTCCTTCGTGGGCTATGGCTTTGCAAGGTTTGAGTTCAAGGGAAAATATCTCTGCATGGGAATTTTGATTTTCTCCTATATCCTGCCAAGCATTATTACCATGATGCCTACCTATGTGCTTTACAGCAACATGAAAATCGTCGGTCATCTGACGGCGTTTGTGCTCCCTTCCCTGCTGGGGCAGGGGCTTAACTGCCAGCTCTTTATCCTGATTTTCTACCAGTTTTTCCGGCAGGTGCCAAAGGTGTTAATCGAGGCAGGGCAGGTGGACGGCGCCGGGTACTTAAAATCGTACCTGCGGATTTCCCTGCCGTCAGCAGCTCCGGCAATCCTGACTGTATTCCTGTTCTCCATTGTGTGGTACTGGAATGAGTCCTACCTGACCCAGATGTATGTAACCGGTGCATTCCGCGGCACCAGCATCTGGACGACGCTGATTATTGAGCTGAAGGATTTCAATACGAATTACAGCAGCGCCCAGCAGTCGGCATCGACTACCGGAGTCTCGCAGAACAACAACGAATCCATACAGATGGCGGCTACTATGCTGAGTATCCTTCCGATGTTGATTATGTACTTTGTATTGCAGAAGCAGTTCGTTGAAAGTATTGATAACGCAGGTATTACGGGCGAATAATTCCCAGACCGTATGCCAGAATTGCTTTTCCAGCCGGCAGAGTTTATGCCGGCTGGATTTCGTTTAAAAAGTTCACAAAAAATTTAAAAAAATTTAAAAAAATTCAAAAAGATACTTGTTATTTTGATCAAAATGTGCTAGAATAAAATCAGTTTTTTGTATAGTTTGCCTTAAGGCAGAGCGTGCAAAAATTATCAAAATCATTAAAAAGGAGGATGCAAAATGAGAAAAATGAAACACCTATTAAGTCTTCTGCTTGCGACATCTCTGACAGTGACCGCATTTACCGGATGCGGCGGCGGTGGTGATGATACGCCGGCAGCCAACAATGGCGGCGGCAATGACAGTGCAGAAGCAGATAACCAGGGCGGCGGCGATACTGCGGATGATACGTCGTCGGAAGGCCTTCCGCCATTGACGGAGGATGAGATTGAGCTGACGTATTTGAACTTCGACAGCGACGAGACGACGCAGCAGCTTGCCAATAAGTTTATGGAGCTGCACCCGAACATCAAGGTTACAAGCCAGTTCGTTGAGGTTGGGGACTATGGCGATACGCTCCTGAACCTTGTCAGCGCAGGAAATACACCGGACTGCTTTATGTATTCGGACTGCGATTTCGCGCTGCACAATCAGTTATTAAAGGACATTACGCAATATTGGGAGGCTGACCCTGAGAATGAGAACCTGCTTCCTACCATCAATGAGCTGAAGTTAGGCTACTACTTCTCCGGCCAGAAGTGGGGAACTCCGATTAAGTTCTTCCCGGGCGTTATCTTTGTTGATATGCAGGTAATCGAAACACTGAACCTGGAAATGCCTCCGATGGATTGGACCTGGAGCGACCTGATTGATTTGATTAAGGCAGGCACGGATCTGAACCAGAATCCTGCTTACTATGGCCTGGGCGTATATAACCGTCTGGACAGCTACTATGGCATTGCTGCAGGCCAGGACGTTATCGGTGAGTTCGGCTTTAACGGCAAGACCTTCAATCTGGGTATCTGGGCTGTCGGCGAGCAGGAATTCTCCGATCTGAAGCTGAATGGCTATGTAGCGCCGGATACACAGACACCGGGCATGGAAGCATGGTTAGGCGACTATGAAGGATGGCATGGTTCCAGCGGACGTGTTGCCGTTTCTTCCGAAGCATACTGGACATTTAAGAATATCTGGGATACAAAGGATTACCGTGATCTCGGCATGAAGTTTGTTCCATACGTTATCCCGAGCGTAGAAGAGGGCGAAGGCGTACATAACTCCATCGGAACGCTTGACTTCGGCGGTGTTTCCGCTGCAACCGAGCATCCGCGTGAAGCTTATGAGCTGCTGAAGTTCATGGGCTGGGGCGTAGACGGCTGGAGTGCAAGGCTTGATATGTACGAGGATGAAACCGTTACAGATGCTAACGGCAACCCATTGAGCAGGGCGACGATGCCTGCACCGATCACGATGGATCAGGGTATCTGGGATCGTTACAGACAACTGTTCCCGATAGACGATGTAGAAGGGCCATACTGGGATACTTACTTCGAGTCCTGTACAAGACCGATTCCGTTCGGCTGGATGGAGATTCCTGGATACTGGGCATTCTGCGACGGATACTTCAACAGCATTGGTATCCACAACCTTGTTGATACCGGCCAGGCAAAGGCAGTAGACTATGCAGACGAAGCTACCGAGCAGGCAAACCAGTACTTTGCTGAGGCAATGGAAGAATACTTCCAGATTGACGTAACCAGTGATGACTATACATTTGAGAGAGATACCACAGGCAATACTGACGCAAAGCTTTCTTTTAGCTAAATATTAGAAAGATAGTGCATGGCCCCGTATTGGCGATAGCCAGTACGGGGTTTTTCTTTCACAGAGGAATTTGGAAAAAATTGTTTTTTTGGGGGCCAAAAGGCCATGTGTTTTAGGATTGCGATGGAGGTAGGATATGGCAAAATTATATGTGAATGCAGGAAAAAAACAGGGGCATATCAATAAGGAAATCCAGGGGCATTTTTCGGAGCATCTGGGGCGGTGCATTTACGAAGGGATCTATGTAGGGGAAAATTCCAGGATCCCGAATACGAACGGCATGAGGAATGACGTTGTGGCAGCGTTAAAGGAGCTGGAGGTACCGGTGCTGCGCTGGCCGGGCGGCTGCTTTGCCGATGAATACCACTGGAAAGACGGCATTGGGCCGAAAGAGACAAGGAAGAAAATGGTCAACACGCACTGGGGCGGCGTGGTAGAGGACAACAGCTTTGGAACGCATGAATATATGGAGCTCTGCCGCCAGCTTGGGTGCGAAACCTATGTCAATGGGAACCTGGGAAGCGGGACTGTGCAGGAAATGTCCGAATGGGTGGAATATATGACCTTTGACGGCGTTTCCCCGATGGCGGATCTCCGTGCGAAAAACGGGCATCCGGAACCCTGGAAGATTGATTTCTTCGGCGTCGGCAATGAAAACTGGGGCTGCGGCGGGAACATGACCCCGGAATTTTACGCCAATGAGTACAGGAGATACCAGACCTATGTGCGCAACTATGGCAAGGACAAGGATAAGGATAAGAAAAAGAAGATAAAAAAGATCTGCTGCGGCGCCAATGTCAATGACTATTACTGGACGAAAGGCGTCTTAAAGACGGCATTTTACCACTGTCCGAAGGGAAGCCACGGCTTTATGGACGGGCTGTCCCTGCATTATTATGTACATCCGGAAGGCTGGGAGAAGAAAGGGAGCGCGACCGACTTTGACGACAAGGTATGGTACAAGACCATGTGGAAAGCGCTTTACATAGAAACCCTGATTAAGCGCCACGGCGCAATTATGGATCAGTATGACCCGAAAAAGAAGGTCGGCATGATTGTGGACGAATGGGGAAGCTGGTACACCGTAGAGCCGGGAACGGAAGAAGGCTTTTTATATCAGCAGAACACCATGCGCGACGCCCTGATCGCAGGCGTTACCCTGAATATCTTCAATAAGCACTGTGACCGCGTAAAAATGGCGAATATTGCGCAGATTGTCAATGTGCTCCAGGCAGTTATCCTGACAGAGGGCGAAAAGATGATCCTGACGCCGACCTACCATGTATTCCATATGTATAAGTGCCATCAGGACGCAGAGCTTGTGGAAAGCAGCATTGAGACAGAGACCATCGGGCTGGAAAAGAAATACATGGTTCCGAACTTAAATGAATCCGCTTCCATCGGAAAAGACGGAAAGCTCCATATTACCTTAAGCAACCTGTCCATTACGGACGCTTACCCGATTGAAGCGTCCATTGTAGATTTTGATACCAAAAACGTGACAGCGGAGATTTTAACCAATGAAATGCACGCCATGAACACCTTTGACGTCCCGGACACTGTAAAGCCTGCGGCATTTGACGGGATAGAGGTTTCCGAAGGGAAGCTCAAATTTACCATCCCTGCCTGCGCCGTTATGAGCATTACGGTGGGGTAGTGAAATGGGACAGCGGTTTTGCCGGAAATGCCTGCTCCGGGAAATGGGAGAAGAGGAATATTTCACAAATTTACGGGAATATATCCGGAATATCGACGAAGAACTGAAAGTGGAAAAGGCGGAATATGAGCGGCGGCTCGCGCTTTGTAAGGAATGTGAAAATCTGATGAACGGCATGTGCCGGATCTGCGGCTGTTATGTAGAGCTCAGGGCAGTCATGAAGAAAAATTACTGCCCTGATGTGGAAAAAAAGTGGGACGCGAGTTAATGACTGTATCATCCTGCGGCATATCAGGTGGGGATGGATTGGATTGTTGGTTTTGACAGGTTAAGGAGAAGCGAATCTATGGTTTATTTATTATTGCTGCTTGGATTTGTATTATTGATTAAAGGGGCGGATTTCTTTGTAGAGGGAAGCTCATCCGTCGCGAGAAAGCTGAAAGTCCCGTCCGTCGTGATCGGGCTTACCATCGTCGCGATGGGGACAAGCGCGCCGGAAGCCGCCGTCAGCATTACGGCAGGACTCGCAGGAAACAATGATATTGCACTCAGCAATGTCATCGGATCGAATATCTTTAATGTTTTAGTGGTCGTCGGCATGAGCGCGCTGCTCGTTCCGATTTCTACGGATCTGGATATCCTGAAACGGGATCTTCCGGTCAATGCGCTCGCTACGGCGGCACTTCTTCTGTTTACCGTCATCAACCGCAAAATTGACCGCTACGAAGGAATCCTGCTGCTGCTGATGCTTGTGATCTATCTTGTGGTTGTGGTGAAGGCAGCCTTGAAAAACCGTACAGAAGGAGTGACGGAAACGGAAAAGCTTCTTCCGATCTGGAAAATGGCAGTCTATATCATTGGGGGAATCATTGCCATTGTCTATGGCGGGGATCTGGTCGTGGACAGCGCAAGCGAGATCGCCGAGCGGTTCGGCATGAGTAAAACCCTGGTCGGGCTGACCATTGTGGCAATCGGGACATCCCTGCCGGAGCTTGTAACCTCCCTTGTGGCGTCGCATAAAGGAGAAAGCGGCATGGCGCTTGGAAATGCGGTCGGCTCCTGCGTCTTCAATATCCTGTTCATCCTCGGAATGTCCACAGCGCTTTCCCCGATTACCGCAGAGCTTATCAATATTATCGATATCGTGGTAATGCTGGCTGTGGCTGTCCTGATCTTCTGTTTCGGGTTTTCCGGGAAAAAGATTGTAAGAGGAGAGGGCGCCGTATTTTTGCTGCTGTATATTATCTATATGGCGTATGCGATTGTGAGGTAACGGAAAGTGAGGTGCAGGGATGGAAGAAGAATCTCATGGATATTTTGAACAGGCACTTTCCAACTTCGCAAGGGACTTTGCCTATGGCGGAGCCATACGCCATTTAGTGGATCATGGATATACCGTGGATAGAATTATCCGGGAGTTTCACTATCCCCTTTCCAGGGAAACCATTGAGAAGATGGTAGAACGGTATCTGGAGGAGAAGGGGAAAAAAGAAAAGGGATAAATTGTAACAGTTCAGCCATTAGCTCGATTTGGTTGCTCCGCAGCCTGTTTCGCCGCTAAAGCGGCTAAAATCTCGCTTTTATGGCTGCGCCATATGTCAAAAATAGTGAAAATTGATCCATGCGACGGTTCCATTTTCCTATTTTTGCCGCATGGCTGAACTGTTACTGAAAATCGGATTGAAAGGAAAAACGAATGGAAAGAGAAATGGTAATCGTCCTTGATTTTGGCGGACAGTATAATCAGTTAATTGCACGCCGCGTCAGAGAGTGCAATGTTTATTGTGAAGTACATCCTTACAGCCTTTCTTTGGAGAAAATGAAAGAAATGAACCCGAAAGGCATTATTTTTACCGGAGGGCCGAACAGTGTTTATGCAGAAGATTCCCCCAGATGCGGTACGGAAATTTTTGATCTGGGTATCCCGGTGCTTGGCATCTGCTATGGCTCGCAGCTTATTTCTTACCTGCTTGGAGGTTCGGTAAAAACGGCTCCGGTCAGTGAATATGGGAAAACGGAAGTGGAAGTGGAAACGTCTTCTCTGCTGTTTACCGATGTTTCAAAAAAGACGGTCTGCTGGATGAGCCATACCGATTATATTGAAAAAGCGCCGGATGGATTTCAGGTGACGGCGCATACTCCGGTCTGCCCGGTTGCAGCAATGGAAAATACAGAACGAAAAATCTATGCGACGCAGTTCCATCCGGAAGTTATGCATACACAGGAAGGCATGAAAATGCTCTCCAACTTTGTTTATCATATCTGCAAATGCAGCGGCGACTGGAAAATGGATTCCTTTGTTGAAACAACAATCCGCCAGATTCGGGAAAAAGTAGGCAAAGGAAAAGTATTGTGCGCCCTTTCCGGCGGCGTAGACTCTTCCGTGGCTGCCGTGCTTCTCGCTAAAGCAGTTGGGAAGCAGCTTACCTGTGTTTTTGTCGATCACGGGCTTCTCAGGAAAAACGAAGGAAATGAGGTCGAAGCAGTCTTTGGGCCGGAAGGACCGTATGATCTGAATTTTATCCGCGTCAATGCGCAGGATCGGTATTTTAAAAAGCTCGCCGGGGTGGAAGAGCCGGAAAAGAAACGGAAAATTATCGGGGAAGAATTTATCCGCGTTTTTGAAGAAGAAGCAAAGAAAATCGGCGCCGTGGACTTTTTAGTGCAGGGAACCATTTATCCGGATGTCATCGAAAGCGGCCTGGGGAAATCGGCAGTCATTAAAAGCCACCATAATGTTGGCGGCCTGCCGGACTGCGTGGATTTTAAGGAAATTATTGAACCGCTCAGATTATTATTTAAAGACGAGGTAAGGAAAGCCGGACTGGAGCTTGGTATTCCTGATTACCTGGTTTACCGCCAGCCATTCCCGGGACCGGGGCTTGGCATCCGGATCATAGGAGAAGTCACGCCGGAAAAGGTGAAAATCGTCCAGGACGCAGACGCCATTTACCGCGAAGAAATCGCAAATGCGGGACTTGATAAAGGGCTTGGACAGTATTTCGCAGGGCTTACCAATATGCGATCCGTCGGGGTCATGGGCGATGGGAGAACCTATGACTATGCGGTGGCATTGAGGGCAGTCAATACCTCCGACTTCATGACCGCGGAGGCGGCGGAAATACCGTTTGAAGTGCTGCAGAGGGTGATGAACCGGATTATCAATGAAGTCAAGGGGGTAAACCGGGTGCTGTATGACCTGACCAGCAAGCCGCCGGGGACGATTGAGTTCGAATAGCGGACATTTGGACTGGAAAGTGCGTAAAATAGGCATTTTCCAGTCTTTTCTTTTACTTCGTGAGATTGTTTTGAGATTGATTTTGAA